>CAMPJM010000001.1 GCA_946886805.1 uncultured Flammeovirgaceae bacterium
ATATTTACACTAATATAACAAACATAAAAGAAACAAAAAACCTCGTATTAAGAAATAACACCAAAATAAAAATAAAAAAAGCCATTCAAAAATATCCAATAACTACCAGAGCAGTTAAAGTTATTTCGGAATGGCTTTTAGAACTTCTTAAATTAAAATTTTACGCCAGGAAAATAAGCGGTGTCGCCCAATTCCTCCTCAATCCTCAGCAATTGGTTGTATTTTGCCATTCTATCAGAACGAGAAGCAGAACCTGTTTTAATTTGGCCTGTATTCAACGCTACAGCTAAATCAGCAATGGTGCTGTCTTCTGTTTCACCTGACCTGTGAGACATTACACTCTTATAAGAGTTTCTTCCAGCTAAGTTAACCGCATCAATCGTTTCTGATAATGTACCGATTTGGTTTACCTTGATCAAAATTGAGTTTGCAATATTATTTTCTATACCCTGGCTTAAACGCTTCACATTGGTTACAAACAAATCATCACCAACCAATTGAACCTTATCTCCAATAGTTTGAGTCAATAATTTCCATCCATCCCAATCGTCTTCCTGCATACCATCTTCAATAGAAATAATTGGGTATTTCTCAGACCATTCTTTCCAGAAGCCAACCATTTCCGATGCGTTTAATTTATCGCCTGTAGATTTTTTGAAGTGGTATAACTTAGATTCCGCATCATAAAACTCAGAGCTTGCTGCGTCCATTGCGACAAAGATATCCTCGCCTGGTTTGTACCCGGCTTTTTCAATTGCCATCAGTACCACTTCAATTGCCTCCTGATTCGACTTGATATTCGGAGCAAATCCACCTTCATCACCGACGTTGGTAGAAAGTCCTTTACTCTTTAAAACAGATTTTAAATGATGGAAAACCTCTGTACCCATTCTCAATGCATGAGAAAAAGATTCAGCTTTAACCGGCATTACCATAAATTCCTGAAAATCGATAGAATTGTCAGCATGACTACCGCCATTCAATATATTCATCATAGGTACAGGAAGCGTATTAGCACTTACACCACCTATGTAACGATATAAAGATTGACCAGATTCTTTAGCAGCTGCTTTGGCTACGGCTAAGGACACTCCTAAGATAGCGTTTGCACCTAGTTTTGACTTATTATCGGTCCCATCCAATTCACACATCACTTTGTCTATAAGACTTTGCTCGAAAACAGGGTAGCCTACAATTTCGGAAGCAATGGTTTCATTAACATTTTTTATTGCCTTAAGAACCCCTTTGCCCATGTAAATGGATTTATCGTCGTCTCTTAGTTCTACCGCTTCGTGAACACCTGTAGAAGCTCCGGAAGGAACCGCTGCCCGGCCTAAAAATCCATCATCAGTGATTACATCAACCTCAATAGTAGGGTTACCCCTTGAATCTAGAATTTGTCGTGCGTGGATACTTTCAATTAAACTCATTTTTGATCTGTTTATCTATAAAAAATACTCTTGATTATTACTTGTCAAATAACGCCATAAAATTATCAAATAAATAACGGGAATCATGGGGTCCCGGAGATGCCTCTGGATGATATTGTACGGAAAAAGCTTTCTTATCCCGCACTCTGATGCCCTCTATAGTACCATCATTCAAATTAACGTGGGTTGCCAAAACTTTGTCAGAAACCTTTATTTCATCAGCATTAGCACCGAAACCATGATTTTGAGAAGTGATCTCACTTTTCCCTGTCTCCAGATTCTTAACCGGATGGTTCAGTCCTCTGTGTCCGTGATGAAGTTTATAAGTTCCGACATCATTGGCCAATGCCAGGATTTGATGCCCCAGGCATATTCCAAACATAGGTTTGTCCACTGCTAATATCTTTTTCACTGTTTCAACAGCGTAAGCCGTCGCCGCAGGATCTCCAGGCCCATTCGATATAAAGTAGCCTTCCGGATTCCAACTTTCCATTTCCTCAAAGGAGGTTTTAGCAGGAAATACCTTTACCTGACAGCCTCTACTGGTAAGATTTTTGAGAATGCTATTTTTTATCCCCAAATCCAAAACAGCGACTTTCCTACCATTAGCTTCTCCGACGCTATAAGCTTCCTTGGTACAAATCTGGGAAGAAAGCTCTAAGCCTGTCATAGAAGGAACTTTTTGCAGTTCCTTTCTCAGTTCCTCAGGATCTAAAATCTCTGATGAGATAATAGCATTCATTGCTCCCTTGTTCCTGATGTATTTCACTAATTGCCTCGTATCAATATCAGCAATTCCAACAATATTATGCTTTTCAAGATAAGTCTGTAAATTATTATCTGCCGTAAGCCGACTAAAGGTGTCAGAAAACCTGTTAACCACGAGCCCACTAATGGTAGGCCGCAGCGATTCTTGCTCTTCATCCAAAACCCCATAATTTCCTATGTGGGAACTGGTATTAACTACAATTTGGCCAAAATAAGAAGGATCAGTATATATTTCCTGATAACCCGTCATCCCCGTATTAAAACAGATTTCGCCACCGTTTGTCCCTATTTTCCCAATAGCAGATCCTTTATAGATGGTTCCATCTTCCAGCAACAAGATTGCTTCTTTTTTTCCAATATATTTCATTTTTTTATTGCTTTGCGGGTTTAGTTACAAAATCGCTTTCAAAATTTAGATATGGGGCTGAGGAATATTTATTGTAGATCGTATGAAGACCATAAAATATAAGGCAACTCAGACTAAATTAGTTAAAACGTCACAAATTTCCTCAATTGAGAAGTTCGTTACAAATTTTAGGGTTCTTTTTTTTGAAATATTTTGCGATAAATATTTATGCAAAAAAAAAGGACTAAACAAACGTCTAATCCTTTTTTAATATATCTTAATACAAATTATTTTTCTTTAGAATCATCACTAGAACCCTCATCAGTAGATACGTCATCAGATGGCTTTTTGTTTTCAGTTTCTTCCTGATTGGTTTCCTTCTCTACTTTTTCTTCTTTCGCTTCCGCTTTCACTTCCTTCTCAACCTTTTCTTCTTTAGCTTCAGCTTTTACTTCTTTTGTAGCTTTTGCATCAGTATCGGCTTCTGCAGTAGACTTGCTTCCGCCTCTTCTGCTTCTTCTCGTTTTGGGTTGTGCAGGAGCAGCTTCTTTCAATAGGGCTTCATTATAGTCAACCAATTCGATGATACACATATCAGAGTTATCACCCAATCTATTTGCTAATTTTACTATTCTAGTATATCCACCTGGACGGCCGCTTATTTTTTCTGCTACTTCATCAAATAAGGTTTTTACAGATTCCTTATCGTTCAGGTAAGAAAACACAACTCTTCTTGAATGTGTGGTGTCATCTTTTGCTTTGGTAAGCAAAGGCTCTACATATTTTCTAAGTTCTTTCGCTTTTGCTAAAGTCGTAGAAATCCTTTTATGCAGAATCAATGATGTAGCCATGTTTGACAACATAGCGCTTCTATGTGATGCGGTTCTGCCTAAATGATTAAATTTTTTACCGTGTCTCATTATTATTAATCTTCATCAAGTTTGTACTTAGACAAATCCATGCCGAAAGAAAGATTCTTCTCTACGATCAGCTGTTCCAATTCGGCTAATGATTTTTTACCAAAATTCCTAAATTTCATCATATCAGAAATATCCAATCTTGCAAGATCGCCCAATGTTCTAACATCAGCAGCTTTCAAACAATTATAAGCTCTTACTGAAAGATCCAAATCATTAAGTGGAGTTTTCAATAATTTTCTCATATGTAACATCTCTTCATCAACAGCCTCAGGTTCACCTGGTTCAGAAGTTTCCAAAATCATTGTCTGATCTGAGAACAACATGAAATGCTGAATGAGTATGTTGGCCGCTCCTTTAAGAGCAACTTCTGGATGAACCGAACCGTCTGTTTCTATATCCAGGATAAGTTTTTCGTAGTCAGTCTTCTGTTCAACCCTAGTATTTTCTACGCTATATTTTACGTTCTTAATAGGTGTAAAAATAGCATCAATTGGAATAAACCCAAATACTTGTTCTGTTGGTTTATTTTCTTCGGCAGGTACATAACCTCTACCCTTTTCAACTGTAACTTCCAATTCAAAATCGACAGAAGTATCCAGATTGCAAATTACATGCTCGGGGTTCAAAATTTCAAAAGACGAGGTAGCTTTTGTGATATCACCTGCTTTAAATTCCTTTTGATTTTTAATAGAAATTGTAATCTTATTGTCAACGGTCTCAGCTATCTTCTTAAAACGAACCATCTTAAGATTAAGAATAATTTCAGAAACATCCTCTACAACACCCTCGATGGTAGAAAACTCATGCAACACACTAGGAATCTTGATTCCAGTAATTGCATAACCTTCAAGAGAGGACAATAAAATCCTACGCAATGCATTACCAATTGTAACCCCGTAACCTTTTTCCAGTGGTTTAAATGTGAAAAGACCGTGAAAATCGTCGGCTTTTTCCATTACCACCTTTTCGGGCATTTGAAATGCTAATATTGACATATTAATTGATCGATTTAATAAAAAATAAATTACTTAGAGTACAATTCAACGATTAGTTGCTCTTGGATATTCTCAGGAATCTCATCTCTCTGAGGAGCATTTAGAAACTTTCCTGTCATCTCCTTTGAATCCCACTCTACCCATGAAAATCTCTTTGTTCCTCTGCTTGCAAGGCTTTCCGAAATAACTTCCAAAGACTTTGACTTCTCCCTTACACCAACAACATCACCATGCTTAAGAGAATAGGAAGGAATGTTTACAACCTCACCATTTACAGTAATATGCTTATGCAGCACAAGCTGACGAGCTCCTCTTCTGGTATGAGAAATACCTAACCTGTAAACTGTATTGTCAAGTCTTGATTCCAATAGTTGAAGTAAAACCTCCCCTGTAATCCCTTCTTTTCTAGTAGCCTTCTCAAATAAGTTAGCAAATTGCTTTTCCAATACACCATAAGTATATTTAGCCTTTTGCTTTTCCATTAACTGAACTGCATACTCAGATTGCTTCTTTCTTCTTCCTCTTCCGTGCTGACCAGGAGGATAACTTTTTTTGGTTACCGCTTTGCTTGGTCCGAATATAGGATCATTAAATCGTCTTGCAATTTTAGCTTTAGGGCCTGTATATCTAGCCATATTATATCTTGAATTATTAATTTTTAACTTTAAATCCTATTCAGTAGACCTTAATCTCCGATCTAGAATTTAACATCTATTCCTGATTTCTTAAACCCTTCTACGCTTGGGAGGTCTACAGCCATTATGTGGCAAAGGCGTAACATCTTTTATCAAGGTTACTTCTATTCCTGTGTTTTGTATAGTTCTGATAGCAGATTCTCTACCTGCACCAGGTCCCTTAACAAAAACTTCAACCTTGCGAAGACCTAAGTCATGGGCAACCTGCGCACAATTGGCAGCAGCCATTTGAGCAGCATAAGGAGTGTTCTTCTTAGATCCTTTGAATCCCATTTTCCCAGCAGAAGCCCAGGAAATAACCTGACCCGAAGTATTGGTAATTGAAATAATAATATTATTAAAAGAGGCTTTTATATGCGCCTGGCCTACAGATTCTACTGTAACCACTCTTTTCTTTGCTTTATCTTTTCTTTTTTGCGCCATTTTTTTTTCTTATTTAGTACCGAGAATGAGATTTAATAAGATTGAAGGATCGCTCTTACCGTCTCAAACTCACTACTTATTTATTTGGTAGCTTTTTTCTTATTAGCAACAGTTTTACGCTTACCTTTTCTAGTTCTAGCGTTATTCTTAGTCCTTTGACCGCGAACAGGTAATCCTTTTCTATGTCTCAAACCTCTGTAGCAGCCGATGTCTAACAATCGCTTGATACTCATTTGAACTTGAGATTTAAGAACACCTTCCACCTTAAACTCTTCTGTGATAATAGAACGAATAGCATTTGATTCGTCATCATCCCATTCACCTACTTTTTTATTTACATCAACTCCTGCCTTATCTAAGATCTGTTGTGCTGATCTGCGACCAATACCAAATATATAAGTAAGTCCTATCTCTCCTCTTTTATTATCGGGAATGTCTACGCCTGAAATTCTAGCCATAATTAACCTTGTCTTTGTTTGAATCGGGGATTCTTTTTGTTGATAACGTATAATTTTCCGTTCCTCCGGATAATTTTACAATCAGCGCTTCTTTTTTTAACTGATGTTTTAACCTTCATGATTTTGAAATTTATATTATAATGCCTACATAATATGCAGACACAACTGCTATTTATACCTATAAACTATTCTTCCTTTAGTAAGGTCATAAGGTGACATTTCTAGTTTAACCTTATCTCCTGGTAAAATCTTAATATAGTTCATTCTCATCTTTCCGGAAATATGCGCTATAACCTGATGTCCATTTTCCAGTTCTACTCTGAACATCGCATTGGATAAAGCTTCTACTATAGTTCCGTCTTGTTCAATAGATGATTGTTTAGCCATATTAAAATTTGAATACTTCTTCTATATACTTATGTGATGTAATAATTTCTGTTTTGCCATCGACTATTGCCACAGTGTGCTCATAATGAGCTGATGGTAATTTGTCAGCCGTTCTAATTGTCCAACCATCAGATTCCTGAACAATGTTTCTAACACCAAGATTTACCATTGGCTCAATGGCAAGAACCAGGCCTTCATTAATTTTTGTTCCCTTTCCTCTTTTTCCATAATTAGGAACTTCCGGACTTTCATGTAGATTCCGACCCAACCCATGACCAACCAACTCTCTTACAACTGTAAACCCCTCTGCCTCAACAAAATGCTGTATCGCATAGCCAATATCACCAATTCTGTTACCTGCAACCGCTTTCTCAATACCCAAATAAAGTGACTCTTTTGTCACTCGTAATAGTTTCAATGTATCGGCGTTGACAGTTCCCACTGGATAGGTGTAAGCACAGTCGCTATGAAACCCATTATAAAAAACACCACAATCAACGGATATAATATCTCCGTCTTTCAATACATAATCACTTGGAAACCCGTGAACCACATTCTCATTCACAGAAATGCAAAGTGCATACTCAAATCCGTTAAAGCCTTTAAAAGACGGCGTTCCACCATGATCTAAAATAAATTCCTCTGCTTTTGCATCCAACTCTTTTGTTGGAATACCAGGCTTAACCATCGAAGCGATCAATCCGTGAGCTCGCGATAAAATATCAGCGCTCTCTCTTATTTTTTGGATTTCCTCTTTAGTTTTATAATAAATCATTCAATTATGATGCAACTGCGACATTCTGAGATCTCCCTTTAACTCTACCCGACTTCATCATCCCTTCGTAATGTCTCATTAATAAGTAACTTTCAATTTGTTGCAGTGTATCCAAAATAACCCCTACCATAATCAAAAGAGAAGTACCTCCATAAAATTGAGAAAATTCCCTTGTCACTCCAAAAATACTAGCAATGGCCGGCAATATCGCAACTATGGCTAAAAATATAGAACCTGGAAGGGTAATCCGTGTCAAAATAGTATCTATAAACTCTGAAGTCTGCTTACCTGGTTTTATACCCGGAATAAATCCGCCATTCCTTTTCATATCATCAGCAATCTGATTAGGATTAACTGTTATTGCGGTATAGAAGAAGGTAAATAGTACAATTAATAAACCAAACACCACATTATATTGCCAAGTAGTAAAATCAGAAAAGGTAGCTCCTATAAATGCAGCGGTATCACTTGTATCTGCCCATAATCCAGCCAACATTGCCGGAAGGAACATCAATGATTGCGCAAATATAATAGGCATAACACCTGAAGCATTTACCTTCAAAGGAATGTATTGCCTCTGACCGCCGTAAACTTTATTTCCAACAACCTGCTTAGCATATTGAACAGGAATTCTTCGTACTGCTTGGGTTAACATTACAACCCCCATTACTACAAAGAATAAAACCACAATTTCTATTATAAACAATAAAGCGCCACTCATCCCTTTTGAGGCCGCTTCAAAATAAATAGAACTTGGGAACCTTGAAATAATACCTATCATGATAAGCATGGAAATACCATTTCCAATACCTTTATCCGTAATTTTCTCGCCCAACCACATACAGAACATTGTACCAGAGGTAATAATTACCATGGCAGATAATGTAAAGAATGTTTTATCTATTAGGATTGCTTCATCAGGAATAGTAGACGTTAAATAAGCTGATGCCTGAGCAAGTGTTATAAATATCGTTAAAACCCTCGTGATCTGGCTGATCTTCTTACGTCCCGACTCTCCTTCTTTTTGAAGCTTCTGAAAATAAGGAACAGCAACAGTTAATAATTGCAATACAATTGAAGCAGAAATATAAGGCATAATCCCCAAACCAAATATTGATGCATTACTGAATGCTCCTCCAAGAAAAGTATCCAATAATCCAAAAATACCTTCTGCTTCCCCTAATTTAGACGGATCTATACCAGGCAAAACTACGAAAGATCCTAATCTGAAAATTACCAAAAATCCTAAGGTATTTAGGATTCTTATTCTAAGATCTTCTATAGAGAAAATATTCCTTATAGTAGTAAAAAACTTTTTCATGCTTTAAAGTTTGGTTGTTTTCCCACCTAACTTCTCAATAGCTTCTATTGCAGAAGATGAAAATGAATGAGCGGTTATATCAACTTTAGCTTTCAATTCTCCTCTTCCAAGAATTTTAACCATATCTTTCTTACCAACTAATCCGTGTTCAACAAGCGAGTTAAAATCTATAACCTCTAACTTAGTAGACTCGATAAGTTCCTGAAGCGTATCTAAGTTGATAGCTTTTAATTCGATTCTGTTAGGACTTTTAAAGCCAAATTTAGGGACTCTCCTTTGTAGTGGCATTTGCCCTCCTTCAAAACCAAGTTTCCTTTTGTAACCTGACCTTGACTTAGCTCCTTTATGACCTCTTGTGGAAGTACCACCTTTACCTGAACCAGTACCTCTACCTATTCTCTTGCTGCCTTTTACAGCCCCGTTTGCTGGCTTAATTGAATTTAATTTCATTTGTCTATATTTTTACACTTATATCCGGACTAGAAGATTAAAACAATTTATCAAATAAAAAGTTCTTGAACTTCCTTCCTAAAGCAATATTTTAAACTTCGGTAACAGTAACTAAATGGCCAACCTTATTAACCATGCCAGCTATCTGGGGAGTATTTTCAACTTCCACACTTCTATGAAGTTTACCTAAACCCAAAGCCTGAATAGTTAACTTTTGATTCTTAGGCCTATCAATGGTACTTTTTATTTGTGTTATTCTAATTTTAGCCATTTCGATTATCCGTTAAAAACTTTAGACAAGGTCACTCCCCTTTGTTCTGCCACAGTGTAAGCATCTCTCATGTTCGCTAATGCGTCAAAAGTAGCTTTCACAACGTTATGAGGATTAGAAGAACCTTTAGATTTAGCTAGTACATCATGTACACCGGCACTTTCCAATACTGCTCTCATAGCACCACCAGCAATTACTCCAGTACCTTTTGCAGCTGGCTTCAATAATACAAACCCTCCACTATACTTTCCTATTGCTTGATGTGGTACAGTACCATTAAGAACTGGCACTTTTACCAAATTCTTCTTAGCATCGTCTATGCCTTTCGTAATAGCATCAGTAACTTCATTAGCTTTTCCTAACCCGTAACCAACAACACCATTACTATCACCTACAACAACAATTGCTGAAAAACTGAACCTACGTCCACCCTTTACAACTTTTGCTACTCTTTTTATAGCAACAACCCGCTCTTTCAGGTCGATTTCACTTGCTTTTACTGATCTAATATTACTTTGGGACATATTCTTTTTTTTATAATCCTGTCATTCAGGGAGCAAACAATATCCGAAATTATAGAATACTATTTATTGATTTTAAATTAAAACTTAAGGCCAGCTTCTCTTGCTCCTTCTGCAAGGGCTTTAACCTTACCGTGATACAAATATCCGTTTCTATCAAAAACAACGTTATTTATGCCACTTTCAGAAGCTTTTTCTGCAATCTTTTTTCCAACACTTTTAGATCCTTCAACATCCACGTTCTTCTTGTCGGTTACCTCAGATGAGGAAGCAAAAGCCAATGTATGACCCTTAGAATCATCTATCAATTGGGCATAAATTGCAGTGTTACTTTTATAAACAGAGAGCCTTGGTCTTTCAGCTGTGCCACTTAGTTTCTGGCGAATTCCTCTTTTAATTCTTAATCTTCTATCGTTCTTATTAGTAGCCATTTCTATGATTATTTAGCAGCAGTTTTACCAGCTTTACGTCTGACAACTTCTCCAACAAATCTGATACCTTTACCTTTGTAAGGCTCAACTTGTCTAAATGATTTAATTTTAGCAGCTACTTGTCCGATTAACTGCTTATCTATTCCTTCTAAAGTAACCGTAGGATTTTTACCTTTAGGAGTTTCAGCCTTTACAGATAGCTCACCTGGAATGGCAATAAAAATATTGTGGGAATATCCTAAGTTAAGTTCAAGGATGTTACCCTGAGCAGAAGCTTTATAACCAACACCTACAAGTTCCAAATCTCTTTTATAGCCCTGACTTACGCCGGTAACCATATTATTGATAAGCGAACGGTAAAGACCGTGCATCGCCTTGTGTCTCTTTTGTTCTGTTGGTCGTTTCAAAGTGAGAGTTCCCTCACTAATTGCAATTTCAATATCAGGGTTTACCTCCTGTGTCAGCGTACCTTTTGGTCCTTTTACAGTAACCAAATTATCAGAAGCTACATCAATTGTAACATCCGAAGGAAGCTTAATGGGCGTTTTACCTATTCTAGACATTTTTTATTTCTGTTAATAAACGTAACATAATACCTCGCCACCGATATTCAAATTCCTAGCTTCTTTGTCGGTAATTACACCTTTAGAAGTAGAAAGAATGGCGATTCCTAAACCATTTAAAACGCGAGGCAATTCCTCAGAATTGGCATACTTTCTTAGTCCCGGCTTACTAATTCGTTCTAAATTAACTATAGCAGAAGCTTTAGTTTCCGGATTATACTTCAAGGCAATTTTTATAATACCCTGAATATTAATATCATCTATAAACTTATAATTCTGAATGTAGCCCTTCTCATGTAATACCTTAGTGATCTCCTTCTTAATATTAGAAGCAGGAATATCCACTACACGATGGTTGGCTTTTATTGCATTTCTAAGCCTGGTCAAATAATCAGCTATTGGATCCGTCATTTTATTTCAATCTATTTATCAATTGCACGCCCTGAATTGGCCTGCAAAAATACAGAACATTTTATATAAAAAAAATAAAAAGAGAATATTTTACCAACTAGCTTTTGTAACTCCTGGAATCTTTCCAAACAAAGCCATCTCTCTAAAGGTTACCCTGGAAATTCCAAACTTCCTCATATACCCTCTTGGTCTTCCGGTAAGTTTGCATCTGTTATGCAATCTCACTTTTGAAGAGTTCCTTGGAAGTTTGTCCAAAGCATCGTAATCGCCAGCCTCTTTCAATTCCGCTCTTTTATTAGCGTATTTGGCTACCATTTTCTCTCTCTTTCTTTCTCTTGCTTTTATAGCTTCTCTTGCCATAACTATTTAGTGTTTTTATTAGAAAAAGGCATTCCAAAAGCCTTTAAAAGTTCATAACTTTCTTCATCAGTTTGAGCAGAAGTAACGAAGGTAATATCCATACCGCTAATTCTGTTCACCTTATCAATACTTATTTCAGGAAAGATAATCTGTTCTTTAACACCTAAGGTATAATTACCTCTGCCATCAAAGCCTTTATCGTTGATCCCTCTAAAATCTCTAACCCTTGGAAGTGCTATCGACATTAAACGATCCATAAATTCATACATTCTATCTCCTCTAAGCGTAACTTTTGCGCCAATTGGCATTCCTTCTCTAAGTTTAAAGTTAGATATAGAATTCTTTGCAATTGTAGCTACAGCTTTTTGACCTGAAATAGTAGACAATTCTTCTACTCCAACATCAACCAATTTCTTGTCAGAAACTGCCGCACCAATACCTTTATTGATACTAATCTTAAGTACTTTTGGTACTTGCATTACAGATTTGTATTCAAATTTCTCCTTTAAAGCCGGAACTATTTCGGAAAGATATTTATCTTTTAATCTAGGATTTGCCATTTTATATAAATTCTCCTGTTTTCTTAGAAAATCGCTGGATCTTATTGGAATCATTCAGCTTTCTACCAATTCTGGTTGCATCACCAGTAGCGGGATCTACTAACATAAGATTACTTATATGAATAGCAGCTTCCTTTTTTTCTACGCCTCCATTTGGAGTAGTTGCAGAAGGCTTTGTGTGTTTGGTAACCATATTAGCACCTTCCACAATAGCTTTCAACTTCTCTTTATTTAGATCAAGAACTTTTCCGGTTTTTCCCTTAGAATTTCCAGATATAATCTTGACAGTATCTCCTTTTTTAATATGAAGTTTTACGTTCTTATTATTAGATGATTTCTTCATTTTTATAATACTTCAGGTGCCAATGACACAATTTTCATAAACTGCTTTTCTCTTAATTCCCGTGCCACAGGTCCAAAAATCCTGGTTCCTCTTGGCTCATCGTTATTATTCAAAAGTACAGCAGCATTATCCTCAAATCTGATATAAGAACCGTCCTTTCTTCTTATTTCTTTCTTTGTTCTTACTATGACAGCTTTCGATACTGTACCTTTCTTAAGGTTACTTGACGAAAGAGCAGATTTTACAGTAACTACGATTTTGTCACCAATAGATGCATATCGCTTACCAGTACCTCCCAAAACACGAATACACAAAACTTCTTTAGCTCCGCTATTATCCGCCACGTTTAATCTAGATTCTTGTTGTATCATGATTATTTAGCTCTTTCAATAATTTCTATTAATCTCCACCGTTTATTTTTACTTAACGGACGGGTTTCCATGATTTTAACAGTATCGCCAATGCCACACTCATTCTTAGCATCGTGTGCCATAAATTTGGTGGTTTTACCGATAAACTTACCATACATTGGATGTTTTACCCTACGTTGAACAGCTACAGTAATAGTGCTTTCCATCTTATTACTTACAACTTTTCCAACTCTTTCTTTTCTGAGGTTTCTCGACTCCATTTCTTTACTTATTTTGAAAGTTCCTTAGCACGTAAAGCAGTGTTAAGCCTAGCCACAAGCTTTCTAGATTGTCTTATTTTCATAGGATTCTCTATTGGAGTTATAGCGTGAGCAAACCTAAGCTTTTGAAGGGTTTCCTTTTCAGCTCCTAGTTTCTCATTAAGCTCATCTACGCTGAGTGTATTAATTTCTGAATTTTTCATCTGACCATTTAATTTTTAAACCAATAATAAAACTGGTGCATGGTATATTTTTATGCTACGTAATCTCTACGAACAACAAATTTTGTTTTCATTGGTAACTTTTGAGCAGCCAATCTCAATGATTCCTGAGCTACTTCTAAAGTTATTCCGGTAGATTCGAATAAAATAGTACCAGGTTTTACTACTGCTACCCAGTATTCCGGTGCTCCTTTACCTTTACCCATCCTTACCTCTGCAGGCTTTTTGGTAATTGGCTTATCAGGAAATATTCTAATCCAAACCTGACCTTCTCTTTTCATTGCTCTGGTCATTGCAATACGGGCAGCTTCAATCTGGCGACTTGTAATCCAACCAGGTTCTAAAGCTTTAATACCAAAGGATCCAAAAGTTAAAGTGTGACCTCTTTGGGCTATTCCTTTAACTCTACCTTTTTGTTTCTTTCTAAATTTGGTTCTTTTCGGCTGTAACATCTTCTTGTCTTTACGATCTCAGATTTAGTCTAGTAACTGAAAACCTGAAATTAATTTATATTTTGAAAGCCTTACGAATAAAAGATAGCTAACTCTTATCCGTAAATCGCAAATCTTACTGTCTTTTCCTTCTTCTAGGTCCGGTTTGACCTTCTCCTCTTTTTCTTCTACCTCCTGGTTGATTGCCAGCAGCATTTCCACCGCCTGCATTTCCACCTGCTACACCTACATTAGGAGATAAATCCCTTTTCCCAAAGACTTCGCCCTTGAATACCCATACTTTGATACCGATTTTCCCATATACTGTTTCTGCTTCAGAAACTGCATAATCAATATCAGCTCTAAGAGTATGAAGAGGAATTCTTCCTTCTTTATATTGTTCAGTTCTTGCCATTTCAGCTCCACCCAAACGACCAGAAACCTTTATCTTAATTCCTTGTGCACCAACTCTCATTGCAGAAGAAATTGCCTGCTTCATAGCACGGCGATAAGAGATCCTTGCCTGCAACTGTTGAGCTATTGATTCACCAACTAATCGGGAATCAATTTCAGGACGTTTAATTTCAAAAATATTGATTTGAACGTCTTTCCCGGTAAGCTTCTTTAACTCTTCTTTTATTTTATCTACTTCAGCTCCTCCTTTACCAATCACTACACCAGGTCTTGCTGTATGAATTGTCAAAGTGATTCTCTTTAAAGTTCGTTCTATCACAACTTTAGATACGCCACCTTTTGGAATTCTAACATCAATATATTTCCTGATCTTATGATCTTCTACCAACTTATCAGAAAAGGTTTTACCACCAAACCAACTAGAGTCCCAACCAATGGTAATTCCAAGCCTAAATCCTATAGGGTTTACTTTCTGTCCCATTATTTTTCTTTATTTTCTGAGTTCTTATTATTATCAACAGCCTCGTCACTTAATTCAACAAAAGAATTGCTATCAATTACTAGTGTAACGTGATTAGATCTCTTACGAATTCTGTGCGCTCTGCCCTGAGGAGCTGGTCTCAATCTTTTAAGAATTCTACCACTATCCACAAAAATCTCTTTAACAAATAGATCTGCGTCTTCTAACCTAGAGTCTTCATTTTTGGCTTGCCAGTTTGCAATTGCTGATAATAATAATTTCTCCAGCTTTGCCGCACCGTACTTAGATTCGAATTTAAGTATACTAAGTGCTCTGTTAACCCTCTGTCCCCTAATTAAGTCGGCTACTAATCTCATCTTCCGAGGAGAGGTTGGCACATTATTTAACTTTGCTACAGCTTCCATATATTATTATCTTTTGCCTTTATCCTTTTTAGCGATATGTCCCCTAAAATTTCTAGTAGGTGAAAATTCACCCAATTTATGACCTACCATGTTCTCCGTTACATATACCGGTATAAACTTATTGCCATTGTGCACAGCAAAAGTATGGCCTACAAAATCAGGAGAAATCATAGATCTTCTTGACCATGTTTTGATTACAGATTTCTTACCAGAATCAGTCATTGTATCAACCTTCTTCTCTAATCTAAAATCTATATAAGGCCCTTTTTTTAACGAACGTCCCATATTATTTTTTCTTACCGATTATTAAATTATTAGAGTATTTCTTAGGAGTCCTGGTTTTAAGTCCTTTAGCCAATACACCATTTCTGGATCTTGGATGACCTCCTGAAGATTTACCTTCACCACCACCCATTGGGTGATCGACTGGGTTCATAACAACACCTCTTACTCGAGGTCTTCGTCCTAACCATCTCTTTCTACCAGCCTTTCCTAAATTTACGTTCATGTGGTCAGTATTAGAAACTGTGCCAACTGTAGCCATACAAGTAGTAAGCACCAATCTCATCTCACCAGAAGGCAATTTCAGCGTCGCATATTTGGCTTCTCTAGCCAACAACTGCGCGTAAGTACCAGCACTTCTGGCCATGGCACCACCTTTTCCAGGCTTCAATTCTATGTTATGAACAATTGTACCTAATGGAATATCTGACAGAGGCAAAGCATTTCCAACTTCTGGAGCTATTCCCTTGCCTGAAAGAAGCGTTTGTCCAACTTGTATGCCTTCAGGTGCAATAATATACGTTTTTGTACCGTCTGCATAATATAAAAGGGCAATTCGTGCCGATCTCATTGGATCATATTCTACTGATTTTACAGTGGCAGGAATGTTATATTTATCACGCTTAAAGTCAATTAAACGCATGCTCTTTTTGTGACCACCACCCATGTAGCGCATGGTCATTCTACCCGTATTATTTCTACCTCCAGACCTTTTTACTGACACTAAAAGCGACTTCTCTGGAGTGTCACTTGTTATCTCAGTAAATCCAGGAGCTACCCTAAATCTTTGTCCCGGAGTTACCGGTCTTAATTTCTTAACTGCCATTTTAATTAGTTATGAATTTTGAACCTCAAATTTTAATTCACTTAAAATCTTAAATCCAATTGTACATTCTTATATTCCACCATAAAAGTCAATAACTTCGCCATCGGCTACGGTTACAATAGCTTTCTTAAAAGAAGCCGTTCTACCAGTTACAAATTTCTTCTTTGTAAATCTGCTTTTACTCTTGCCCTGGTATATCATAGTTCTGATACTTTCTATGTTTACACCATAAGTCTTTTCGATCTCGTTCTTAATTTCGATCTTATTAGCTGTTTGGCTTACAACAAAACCGTAAACACCCTTTTCGTTAAGTGCCGAGATCTTTTCTGTAACCAATGGTCTTTTTAAAACACTCATTATATTTATTTCAATAAGTTTTCAATTCTTTCTAAAGAGCTCTCGCTCAGCAACAAATTATCCGCATGAAGTAAATCATAAGTATTCAACTTATCTGCAGTGACAACTTTGGTACGCTTGATATTTCTTGAAGACAAATAAACGTTCTTGTTATCCGCTCCAAGTACCAGTAAAGTCTTCTTATTACTGACTTCAAAACCGTTCAAGATCTCCAAAAATTGCTTTGTCTTAGGTCCATCAAAGTTAAGATCTTCTAAAACCGAGATACTGTTATCTTTTGCTTTATAGGCTAAAGCAGACTTCCGAGCCAACACTTTCAGTTTCTTGTTCAATTTGAAATGATAATCTCTTGGTCTTGGACCAAATACTCGACCACCACCTCTAAATATTGGAGATTTGATACTACCTGCTCTGGCTGTACCTGTTCCTTTTTGCTTCTTTATTTTTCTGGTAGATCCTGATACCTCAGCCCTCTCTTTGGATTTGTGAGTTCCTTGTCTTTGATTCGCAAGGAATTGCTTAACATCAAGGTAAATTGCGTGATCGTTTGGCTCGATACTATAGATTGAATCCGATAGACTAATCTTTCTTCCTGTATCTTCCCCGTTATGTTTTCTTACTGTAATTTCCATTTGTTACTTCTCTAAAATTACCATTGAATTGTTTGCTCCGGGAATTGAGCCACTTACCAAAATCAAGTTCTTATCAGATAATATCTTCATAACTCTGAGATTCAATAATTTAACTCTATCTCCACCCATTCTACCTGCCATTCTAGTTCCTTTAAAAACCCGGGCAGGAAAAGAACAAGCACCTACAGAACCAGGAGCTCTTAATCTGTTATGCTGGCCGTGGGTCGCATCACCAACACCGCTAAAATTATGACGTTTTACAACACCTTGGAAACCCTTACCTTTTGACTTGCCAATAGCATCAAGAAAATCACCTTCTTTAAAAACATCTGACACCTTTACGGTTTTTCCTAAATCTACCTGACCTTCAAACTCTACCCTGAAGTCACGAAATTCAACAACCTTTTTCTTTGGCGTTGTATTCGCCCTGGTAAAATGTCCTAAAAGTGCTTTAGGAGTATTCTTTTCTTTTCTCTCACCATAAGCCAACTGCACCGCATTGTAACCGTCTGTTTTTACAGACTTAACTTGCGTAACCACGCAAGGACCAGCCTCCACTACTGTGCATGCGACGTTTCGTCCATCGGCACTATAGATGCTAGTCATTCCAATCTTTTTTCCTATTATACCTGACATTTCTTTGAATAAAGTTAATTTTCGCTGTTTTTGGAAGATTATCTTACACTTCCTTCACAAAGGACTGCAAAGTTAGTAAAATATTACAAGTTCCCCAAAACTTATAAATATTTTTTTGGTTTAATTTTGGGCAATAAAAAAGAACCAACAAATAAATTATTGGTTCTTTTTACGGATTATCTCTCAGGATCAAACCTTAATTTCTACATCAACCCCGCTAGGCAATTCTAATTTCATTAATGCATCTACAGTTTTAGTGCTGTTAGAATAAATATCTACCAACCTTTTGTAAGTGCAAAGTTGAAATTGCTCTCTCGCCTTCTTGTTCACGTGAGGAGATCTTAATACTGTAAAAATTTCTTTTTCAGTTGGCAAAGGTATTGGACCACTTACAATGGCGCCAGTAGTTTTTACCGCTCTTACAATCTTCTCTGATGATTTATCAACAAGGTTATGATCGTATGATTTTAATTTAATTCTTATTTTCTGATTCATGAGACTAATATTATTCTGATATAAGCACTACTAAATTATTAGTACTACAGCATTATTTTACGCCAACTCCTTTAATTTTAGCAATAATCGTTTCTGATAAATTGCTTGGAACAGGTTCATAATGTGAAAAGGTTAAAGAGGCAGAAGCTCGACCTGAACTGATAGTCCTAAGGTCAGTTACATATCCAAAGAGTTCTGATAAAGGAACATCTGCTTTTATAAGTTGGGCACCAGCTCTGGTATCCATCCCTTTCATTAATCCCCTTCTCTTATTCAAATCACCAGTAACAGGACCAGTATACTCATCAGGCGACGTTACCTCTACCGCCATGATTGGTTCAAGAATAATTGGTGCCGCTTTTTTAGCTGCTTCTTTAAATCCAATTCTTGCTGCTAATTCAAAAGATAATGCATCTGAATCGACATCATGGAAAGAACCATGAAATAACTTTACATACATTGATTCAATTGGGTACCCAGCCAAAGGTCCGTTTTTCATTGCTCCTTCAAACCCTTTTTGGATAGCTGGAATAAATTCTCTTGGAATAACTCCCCCAACAATCTTATTATCAAATTCCAACCCTGGTTTACCATCAGTTCTGGGCCCTAATTCGAACACAATATCAGCAAACTTACCTCTACCACCTGATTGCTTCTTATAAACTTCTTTATGTTCAACATTCTTGGTAATAGCCTCTTTATAAGCAACTTGAGGCGCACCTTGGTTAATCTCCACTTTAAACTCTCGTTTTAAGCGATCGATAATAATCTCTAGATGTAGTTCGCCCATTCCTTTCAATACAGTCTGACCTGTTTCCTGGTCGGTTTGTACATGAAGGGTTGGATCTTCTTCCACAAGTTTAGAGATAGCCATACCCAGCTTATCAACATCTGCCTGAGTTCTAGGCTCAATTGCATATCCAATAACTGGTTCAGGAAAGGTGATAGACTCAAGTATTATCTTGTGCTTTTCGTTCACCAACGTATCTCCGGTCTTAATATCCTTAAAACCAACACCAGCCGCAATATCCCCAGCCTCTACTCTATCAATAGGATTTTGTTTATTGGAATGCATCTGCATCAATCTGGAAATCCTTTCTTTTTTATCGGTTCTCATGTTATGAACATAAGATCCAGCTTCTAACGTTCCAGAATAAACCCGGAAAAAACACAACCTTCCAACAAATGGATCGGTAGCGATTTTAAATGCTAAAGCGGAAAAAGGTTCGTCTACATCGGGTTTCCTGAATTCATCCTTCTCTGTGTCTGGATTTATACCTTTAATTGGAGGCAAATCCATAGGAGATGGAAGATATGCTATAACGGCATCAAGAACAGCTTGAACCCCTTTATTTTTAAAAGCAGATCCACATAATACTGGAGAAAATGATAAATCAATAACTGCTTTACGAATGGCAGCCATCATTTCTTCCTTGGTAATAGAATCTGGATTCTCGAAGAATTTCTCTAAAAGGGCATCATCATATTCGGCTACACTTTCAACCAACTTCTGACGCCATTCCAAAACAGTTTCTTTAAGATCTTCAGGAATTTCAATAACATTATATGTCATTCCCTGATCTTCTTCATTCCAAATTATCGCTTGATTGGTAATTAAATCTACGACACCTTTGAAAGTTTCTTCACTTCCAATAGGAATTTGAAGAGGAACAGGATTTGCTCCCAATTTATCTTTTATTTCATTGACCGCATTAAAAAAATCAGCACCAGCTCTATCCATTTTGTTAACAAAACAGATTCTTGGTACACGATATTTATCAGCTTGTCTCCAAACAGTTTCAGACTGAGGCTCTACACCAGATACGGCGCAAAACAAAGCAACAGCTCCATCCAATACCCTAAGGGAACGCTCCACTTCAACTGTAAAGTCAACGTGACCAGGAGTATCAATCAAATTGATTTTATAATCCTTCGTGGTCTCATTTGCTTTTCCCTGAACCGTTGGGTATTTCCAAAAAGTTGTAGTAGCTGCAGATGTTATCGTGATTCCACGTTCTTGCTCTTGTTCCATCCAGTCCATGGTGGCACCGCCCTCATGCACCTCACCGATCTTATGTGTTAGACCTGTATAATATAGAATACGCTCAGAAGTAGTGGTCTTTCCGGCATCAATATGAGCCATGATACCAATATTTCTAAGAAATCTTAAATCTTTTTTTGCCATTAGAATTTAGAATCTAAAATGTGAAAATGCTTTATTAGCTTCAGCCATTCGGTGGGTATCGTCCTTCTTTTTAATAGCAGCTCCTTCACCTTTAGCAGCAGATATTATTTCCCCTGCCAATCGCTCTTTCATAGTCTTTTCTCCCCTTAATCGAGCGTAACTGATCATCCATTTAATGCCTAATGAACTTTTACGCTCTGGCCTTACTTCCAAAGGAACCTGGAAAGTTGCACCCCCTACTCTTCTGCTCTTAACCTCTACTGAAGGCATGATGTTGCTCAAAGCCTTTTTCCAAGTATCAAGACCATTCTCACTTGTTCTTTTTTCTACTAATTCAATTGCATCATAGAAAATAGAATAAGCAATACTCTTCTTTCCATCAACCATCAGGTAGTTAACAAACTTTGTTACCAAAGTGTCCTGAAATTTCGGATCCGGAAGAATATATCTCTTCTTTGGTTTAGATTTTCTCATTATCTTATCTAGTTATTAATTATTTTTTTGGGCGCTTAGCACCATATTTAGACCTACGTTGTAACCTACCACTTACTCCGGCAGTATCAAGCGCTCCTCTAATGATGTGATATCTTACTCCAGGAAGATCTTTTACCCTTCCTCCTCTAATCAAAACAATTGAATGTTCCTGAAGATTATGTCCCTCTCCCGGAATATATGCATTCACTTCTTTACCATTAGTTAACCTTACTCTTGCTACTTTTCTCATGGCAGAATTAGGCTTTTTTGGGGTGGTAGTATATACCCTTGTACAAACACCTCTGCGCTGGGGACAAGAATCCAAAGCCGGAGACTTAGACTTTGAAGTCAGAGTTTTTCTACCTTTTCTTACTAATTGTTGTATAGTAGGCATTATAAATAATTTATTTTTTCCTTATCCTTATAAAATTTTTCGGACTGCAAAGGTACTAAAAGACTTTTATTAAACAAATATTATTTTAACTTACCGATGATGATTTATGAATATTAGCATCATTGGAAGAAATAATTTAAATCAAGCCTCTCCTACCGTTCCTCCAAAGTTAATGGGAAACTTAGGGGCCTCTTCATTTTGTTTGATAGGCCCAAAAGTCTCCTCATATTTCCTGATGTTTTCCTTAAGTGCGTTTAATAATCTTTTCGCATGCTCTGGCGTAATCACCAACCTGGATTTAACCTTAGCCTTTGGAACTCCTGGCATCAGACGTATAAAATCAATAACAAATTCGCTATTTGAATGAGCAATCATCGCCAGATTAGCATAAATGCCTTCTGCGATCTCCTCCGACAATTCAATGTTAATTTGATTCGGATTGTTTTGTTGCTTGCCCTTATTTTCCTCTGCCATGTCGAATTAATTTTCCTCCTGAAGTTCCTTTTTCTTATTAAACTGTTCTTTTGCGGCAATCAAATTATCGTACTCTTCCTGAGAACCCACTATCAAATTACCGTACTCTCTTCTACCCGTTCCTGCTGGAATAAGGTGACCAACGATAACATTTTCTTTAAGTCCCATTAAGTAATCTGTTTTACCTCTTATAGAAGCTTCACTTAATACCTTGGTAGTTTCCTGGAACGAAGCAGCCGAAATAAAACTTTCAGTTCCTAAAGAAGCCTGGGTAATCCCTTGTAGTGTAGGTTTAGAAACAGCTGCCTGAGCATCTCTAACCTCTACAATTTTCATATCCTTTCTCTTAAGACTGGAGTTTTCATCTCTCAATTTTCTTGAGGAAATGATCATACCCGGTTTTAGGTTTTCTGAATCTCCTGACTCTATTACTACTTTCTTGTCAAGGATACCATCATTCTCTTCTCTGAACACAAATTTATCAACAACTTGGCCAGGTAGGAAACTTGTATCTCCAGCGTCGATGATCTCAACTTTTTGCATCATCTGACTAACGATCGTTTCAATATGTTTATCGTTAATTTTTACACCTTGGAGACGGTATACTTCCTGAATTTCATTTACCAAATATTCCTGAACCGCTGTTGGTCCTTTTATAGAAAGGATATCAGCAGGAGTAATTGCACCATCTGACAACGGATAACCCGCCTTCACAAAGTCATTATCCTGAACAAGAATATGTTTAGACAAAGAAACCAGGTAACGCTTTTTAACGCCATCTTTGGATTCAATATATATCTCTCTGTTTCCTCGTTTAATTCCACCATAGGTTACAACACCATCAATCTCACTTACTACAGCAGGATTTGAAGGGTTTCTTGCTTCGAACAATTCTGTAACTCGCGGAAGACCACCGGTAATATCTCTTGATTTACCCATGCTTCTTGGAATTTTGGCAAGAATCTGACCTGCCTTAATCGTATCGCCATTGTCCACTGCAAGGTGGGCTCCAACCGGGATATTATAACCTTTTGGTTCTCCCTTTTTCGGCACCACAATAATCGCAGGGTTTTTGGTTTTATCCTTGGTATCTACAATTACCTTTTCTCTATGGCCAGTTTGTTCATCTGACACCTCACGGAAAGTCACGCCTTCTTCAATTGATTCGAAGTCGATAGATCCATCAAATTCAGAAACAATCACAGCGTTATACGGATCCCAGAAGCAAAGTTCGTCTCCTTTAGCAACTGTTTCTCCTTCTTTAACTTTCAAATAAGCACCATAAGGAACGTGGTTGCTCATCAAAACCTTATTTGATTTTGGATCAACAATTTTTATCTCACCTGAGCGTCCCATCACCACTTCTACTTTTGAACCTTCTTTATTAGTGGTTTTCAAAGTTCTCAATCCTTCAAATTGGATTTCTCCATCAAATTTAGCTTTTACAGTTGCCTCTACAGCAATGTTCGAAGCCGTACCACCCACGTGGAAAGTTCTTAAAGTAAGCTGCGTACCAGGTTCCCCAATTGACTGCGCAGCGATTACACCAACAGCTTCTCCTCTTTGAACCATCTTACCCGACGCCAAATTTCTACCATAGCACTTACCACAAATACCTTGTTTGGTTTCACAAGTCAATACTGACCTTATCTCAACCTCTTCAATATTTGTATTTTCTATTTTCTTTGCAACTTCCTCGGTTATTTCATCACCAGAAGCAACTATGAATTCTTCAGTAATAGGATCGTAAATATCATGAACAGACACTCTACCCAAAACTCGCTCGTATAAAGATTCAACTATTTCTTCATTATCTTTTAGGTCAGAAACAATCAAACCCCTAAGTGAGCCACAATCTTCTTCATTTACAACCACGTCCTGAGCAACATCCACTAATCTTCTGGTTAAGTATCCCGCATCAGCAGTTTTCAATGCTGTATCTGCAAGACCTTTTCTAGCACCGTGAGTAGAGATAAAGTACTCAATTACATCCAGCCCTTCTTTAAAGTTAGAAAGAATTGGGTTTTCAATGATCTCACCAACCGAACCCTGAAGGTTTTTCTGTGGCTTGGCCATCAGACCTCTCATACCACCCAACTGACGGATTTGCTCTCTTGAACCCCTGGCTCCTGAGTGCATCATCATATAAATAGAGTTGAAACCTTGTTGGTCTTCCTCTAATTGCGTCATCAAGGTATTGGTAAGCTGAGAATTTATCCTTGTCCAGATATCAATTACCTGATTATATCTTTCGTTATCGGTAATTAATCCCATCAAATAGTTGTTCCAAACAGCATCAACTTCTTCTTTGGCTTGTGCTACAAGTTTTACTTTCTCTGCAGGCACCTGAACATCATTAAGACCCATTGATAATCCACCTTTGTAAGCAGATTGGAAGCCAAGTTCCTTTATATCATCAAGGAAATGAGCCGTTCTCGCCATTCCGGATATCTTAAATATCTGCGAGATTATTTGTTGAAGTTTCTTTTTAGTCAACAATTCGTCCACATACCCAACTTCCTCCGGAACAAACTGGTTAAATATCACCCTTCCAGCAACAGTTTCTATAAGCTTAGTTTCAAGTTCATTATTTTCATTACGAACTTTAGCTCTCACCTTTATATAAGCATTTTTAGAAAGTTTTTTCTCGTTGATAGCTATAATAACTTCTTCAGCATTATAAAATACCATTCCCTCTCCTACAATTGGATTCTCCTTTGTGCTTCTTCTTCCTTTGGTTACATAATATAATCCCAATACCATGTCCTGAGAAGGTACAGTAATAGGTGCCCCGTTGGCAGGGTTCAAAATATTATGAGATGACAACATTAAAAGAGACGCTTCCAAAATTGCTTCATGTCCCAAAGGAACGTGAACCGCCATCTGGTCACCGTCAAAATCCGCGTTAAATGCGGTACAAACCAAAGGATGCAATTGAATAGCTTTTCCTTCAATTAGTTTTGGTTGAAAAGCCTGAATACCCAATCGGTGAAGAGTAGGGGCTCTGTTAAGCATTACAGGATGACCTTTTAGAACATTTTCTAAAATATCCCATACAACAGGGTCTTTTCTGTCAACTATTTTCTTTGCAGATTTAACAGTCTTAACAATTCCTCTTTCAATCAATTTCCTTATAATAAATGGCTTAAATAATTCGGCAGCCATATCTTTAGGAAGTCCACATTCATGCAATTTTAATTCCGGACCTACTACAATTACAGATCTACCAGAATAATCCACCCTCTTTCCTAACAAATTCTGACGGAATCTACCTTGTTTACCTTTAAGCATATCACTCAAAGATTTCAACGCCCTGTTTCCATCAGATCTTACAGCATTTACCTTTCTGGAGTTATCAAACAGAGAATCTACTGCTTCCTGAAGCATCCTTTTCTCATTTCGAAGAATAACCTCAGGAGCTTTTATATCTATAAGTCTCTTTAAACGATTATTTCTGATAATAACCCTTCTATAAAGGTCATTTAAGTCAGAGGTTGCAAACCTTCCACCATCAAGAGGTACAAGAGGTCTAAGTTCAGGTGGAATTACAGGAACCATTTTTATAATCATCCATTCAGGACGGTTTTCAATTCTGGTTCTTGCATCTCTGAATGCTTCCACAACCTTAAGACGCTTTAGAGCCTCAGCTTTTCTTTGTTGAGAAGTATCAGTAGCCGCCTGATGTCTTAAGCTATAAGACAAATCATCAAGATCAATTCTTGACAAAATCATCTCAAGTGCCTCAGCACCCATTTTTGCAATGAATTTGTTTGGATCATTATCGTCCAACATTTGGTTTTCTCTTGGAAGCTTATCAACTATATCCAAGTATTCGTCCTCGGTAAGGAAATCCAATTCATTGATACCATCTTCTGCCTTTACACCAGCTTGAATCACAGCATATCGCTCATAATAAATGATCTGGTCTAACTTTTTGGTTGGTAATCCCAAAAGATAACCAATTTTGTTAGGCAAAGACCGGAAATACCAGATATGCGCAACGGGAACCACAAGTTCTATATGGCCCATTCTTTCCCTTCTAACCTTCTTCTCGGTAACTTCAACACCGCAACGATCACATATAATACCTTTATATCTGATTCTTTTATATTTTCCACAATGACATTCCCAATCCTTCACAGGACCAAAGATCCTCTCACAGAAAAGACCTCCCATTTCTGGCTTATATGTTCTATAGTTTATAGTCTCTGGCTGAGTAACCTCACCATGAGAACTTTCCAGAATGGATTCAGGGGAAGCTAAACTTATAGTAACTTTTGAAAAGTCAATATTTAATTTTTTATTTTTTCTGAATGCCATTTTTATTTCTTTCTAATTTATAAAATGATTGATGTACCTAAAAAGGTTTACCGATGTGCTATTGGTACATCTGCACACCGGTATATAAGTTTAATCTAAGGTAATCTCAAGCGCTAAACCTCTCAGTTCATGAACCAATACATTGAATGATTCAGGAATATTTGGTTTAGTCATGTTCTCTCCTTTAACAATAGATTCATAAGCTTTGGCTCTACCTATTACATCATCTGATTTAATAGTTAGTATTTCTTGAAGTACATGAGAAGCACCAAATGCCTCCAATGCCCAAACTTCCATTTCACCAAAACGCTGACCTCCAAATTGTGCTTTACCTCCTAATGGCTGCTGCGTGATCAGAGAATAAGGTCCTATAGATCTTGCATGCATTTTATCGTCAACAAGATGGCCTAATTTCAGCATATATATCACACCTACCGTTACAGGTTGGTCAAACATATCACCGCTTAACCCGTCATAAAGATAAGTACGACCGAATTCAGGTAATTTAGCAGCTTTTAATTCGCCAGCCACTTGCGCCATAGAGGCACCATCAAAGATAGGCGTAGCATATTTTTTGCCTAGTTTCAAACCTGCCCAACCCAATACAGTTTCGTAAATCTGCCCAAGGTTCATCCTCGAAGGAACACCTAATGGATTTAGAACAATATCAACCGGGGTTCCATCTTCAAGGAACGGCATATCCTCATCTCGGACAATTTTCGCTACCACACCTTTGTTTCCATGACGACCAGCCATTTTATCACCTACTTTAAGCTTTCTCTTTTTAGCTACGTAAACTTTCGCTAACTGGACAATACCCGCAGGTAATTCATCCCCAACTTCAAGGGTAAAACGCTCTCTTTTAAACTGACCTGAAATGTCGTTTCTTTTCTTGTTATAATTTTTAACAAGGCTCACAAGCATTTCATTGATCTTTTGGTCATCAACCCAATTATCAAGAATTAAATCAGAAATCAAGTTTACTTCCTCAGGAACATTATAAGTACTTTCGTCTCTATAAATATTCTTCTCAGGGAATATATTTTCTTCTATATTCTTATTGTTAAACTTTACGCCTTTGCTGATTATTTCATCACCAAATTTATGTTTTACACCTAAGCTGGTTCTGCCATCAAGCAATTTAACCAACTTATTGATCATCTGAGCTCTAACACCTCTCAACTCCTTACCATATCGGGCCTTAAGGACTTCAACCTCTTTCTTAGATTTTGCCCTTAGATCTTTATCCTTTTTAGGTCTTGAGAAAAGTTTGGTATCTATAACAACGCCTCTTAGGGATGGAGAAGCCTTTAATGAGGCATCTTTAACATCGCCTGCCTTATCACCAAATATTGCTCTAAGCAATTTTTCTTCAGGGGTAGGATCAGTTTCACCTTTAGGAGTGATCTTTCCAATTAGAATATCGCCCTCCTTAACATCAGCACCAATTCGGATAATACCATTTTCGTCAAGGTTTTTAACAGCCTCTTCACTTACATTTGGTATTTCTGAAGTAAGTTCTTCTTCACCTCGTTTTGTATCCCTAACCTCTAATTCAAATTCCTCAACATGTAGGGAAGTGAATATATCATCTCTAACAACTCGCTCAGAAATTACAATAGCATCCTCAAAGTTATATCCTTGCCAAGGCATGAAGGCCACTTTTAGGTTACGCCCCAAAGCCAATTCACCTTTTTCAGTTGCATATCCCTGGCATAATGGCTGCCCTTTGGTAACCTTCTGGCCTTTAAAGACAATCGGCTTTAAGTTAATACAGGTATCCTGGTTAGTTCTTCTGAATTTAATCAGGTTATAACTCATTAACTCCTCGTCAAAACTTACTAAATTTTGATCATCATTAAGATCATATCTAAGTACTATTTTATTAGCATCTACAGACTCCACAACGCCATCTTCTTCTGCTCTAATCAAAGCACGGGAATCTAAAGCAACCCTCGATTCAAGACCTGTACCTACAATTGGTGCTTCTGGTCTAAGCAAAGGGACTGCCTGACGTTGCATGTTTGAGCCCATCAAAGCCCTGTTAGCATCATCATGTTCCAGAAAAGGAATTAAAGATGCCGCAACAGAAACAATCTGATTTGGTGCTATATCCATGTAAGAGATCTGTGCAGGCTCCACGATAGGAAAATCTCCTTCGAACCTTGCTTTTACTCTATCATTAACATAATTACCTTTATCATCTAACGGTGCGTTTGCCTGAGCAATGTTATGTGAATCTTCCTCTTCTGCGGTAAGGTACATAACCTCACCACTCATATTTACTACGCCACTATCAACAGGGCGATAAGGAGTTTCTATGAAGCCCATGTGATTTACTTTCGCATGAACACACAATGAAGAAATCAAACCAATATTTGGTCCCTCAGGTGTTTCAATTGTACAAAGTCGGCCATAGTGCGTATAGTGAACGTCACGAACCTCAAAACCAGCTCTTTCTCTTGAAAGACCACCTGGTCCTAAAGCCGACATTCTCCTTTTGTGAGTGATTTCAGCAAGAGGGTTCGTTTGATCCATGAACTGTGATAACTGATTTGTACCAAAGAAAGAATTAATAACAGAAGACAGCGTCCTTGCATTAATTAAATCAACAGGTTTAAAATCTTCGTTATCACGAACATTCATTCTTTCTTTTATTGTTCGGGCCATTCTGGCCAGACCAACACCAAACTGGCTATACAATTGTTCGCCAACCGTTCTAACCCTTCTGTTACTCAAGTGGTCAATATCATCAACTACCGCTTTAGAATTTATTAATCCTATTAAGTATTTTACAATGTTGATGATGTCTTCCGTGGTAAGTACTTTGGTTTCAAAACCAATATCCAAACCAAGTTTTTTATTGATCCTATATCTACCAACCTCTCCAAGATCATATCGCTTATCACTAAAAAACAAACTCTGGATAATATCCCGGGCAGTTTGTTCATCAGGAGCTTCAGTATTTCTTAACTGACGATATATCTGTTCAACAGCTTCCTTTTCAGAATTCGAATTATCTTTCTGAAGCGTGTTATATATAATAGTGTAATCGGTAATGTTAACGTCTTCTCTATGAAGAATAATAGACTTTGAGCCGGATTCAACTATAAGGTCGATGTCTTCATCAGTAATTACCGAATCTCTCTCCATTAAGACTTCATTCCTATCGATAGAAACAACCTCGCCAGTATCTTCATCCACAAAATCCTCAGTCCAGGTTCTTAAAACCCTTGCTGCTAGCTTTCTTCCGACAACTTTTTTCAAAGCTGCTTTATTGGCATTTACTTCCTCCGAAAGGCCAAACAAATCAAGAATATCTTTATCTGTACCATAGCCTATTGCCCGGAGCAAAGTTGTAACAGGGAATTTCTTTTTCCTGTCTATATAAGAATACATGACATTGTTCACGTCCGTCGCAAACTCTATCCATGATCCTTTAAAAGGGATAATTCTGGCAGAATATAATTTTGTCCCGTTTGTATGCTTACTTTGTGCAAAAAATACTCCAGGAGAACGATGTAATTGCGAAACGATTACCCTTTCGGCGCCATTGATTACAAATGAACCCTTAGTAGTCATATAGGGGATATTTCCAAGAAACACCTCTTGCTCTATGGTTTCAAAATCCTCATTATCCTCGTCGTTACAGGACAATCTAAGTTTTGCTTTTAATGGTACTGAGTAAGTCAATCCTCTATCAATACATTCGTCAACCGAATATTTTGGAGGATCAACAAGATAATCTATAAATTCAAGTACAAAGTTCTCCCTCGAATCTGAAATTGGAAAATTCTCAGAAAAAACCTTGAACAAACCTTCCTGACTTCTCTTTTCAGCAGGTGTTTCCAGTTGGAAAAAATCCATAAAAGACTGTAATTGAATATCCAAAAAATCGGGATAGTCCATAACAGCTTTAATTGAGGAGAAGTTAATTCTATTAGATTGATTATTATTAACCAAGGCTCTTGTATTTTATTATTGAAAAATATCTGTGTTTGGAATGAACACTTTAAAGAATGTACATATAAATAAGTAAAGATAAAGTGTAATTTACTAACCCAAAAAGTTCTTAGGAAGTTTCAAATTATCATAAAATACAAAATACACGTACAAACAGGAAAAGACCTGACGTCTGCCAGGCCTAATTTCAAGGCACCATTTTATGGAATGGTCAAGTTGCTTACTTTAATTCTACTTCAGCGCCTGCCTCTTCAAGTTCTTTCTTAAGTGCTTCTGCTTCGTCTTTAGTAACACCTTCTTTTAATGCTTTAGGTGCACCATCAACTAATTCCTTTGCTTCTTTTAAGCCTAAACCAGTAAGTTCTTTTACTTTTTTAACAACTGCTAATTTAGCGCTACCTGCTGCTTTAAGAATAACATCAAAAGAAGTTTTTTCTTCAGCTGCGTCTCCACCTGCATCACCACCACCTGCAACCATAGCTGGAGCTGCAGCAGCTGCAGGCTCTATACCGTATTCATCCTTTAAGATCGTTGCCAACTCATTAACTTCCTTCACAGTTAAGTTTACTAATTGCTCTGCGAATGCTTTTAAATCTGCCATTTTACTTTAATTTTTGAAATTGATTTTAAATTTGATTAAACCGAACTGTCTCGTTCTGATAAGGTTTTAACAACGCCTGCCAATATATTTTGTCCACTTTGAAGCGCGCCAAGTACATTTTTAGCAGGAGATTGTAGGATAGTAATAATCTCCCCAACTAGTTCCTCTTTAGATTTAAGAGTACTTAAGAAGTCAAGATTTTCTTCACCAATAAAGAGATCTGTGTCGATGGAAGCACCCTTTAATAGTGGTTTATTTCCTCCCTTATCTTTTTTCCTGAATTCTTTAATAAGTTTGCCAGGAGCATTTCCTGTTTCACTAAATAAAATTCCGGAAAAACCTTTTAATACTTGACCGTTAAAAGGAGAATAATCAGTTTCTGATCTTTCTAATGCCTTTTTTATCAATGTATTTTTTACTACTTTATATTCAATGCCTTTGTCAAAACAAAGTTTTCTGAAAGCATCTATTTTCGCTACAGAAAGACCTGATGCATCTGTGATATAGAAGTAAGTTGTATTTGAAAGCTTTTCCGCCAGGTCTTCTATAATTATTGCCTTTTCGTCCTTAGTCATGATTATATTCCTGCTATACTGTTTTTATCAATAGAAATACCCGGGCTCATAGTGCTGGATAAACTAATGCTCTTAAAATAGGTTCCTTTTGCAGAAGCTGGTTTAAGCTTTGCCAATGTTTGAATTACTTCATTTGCATTTTCTTTTATCTTCTCAGGTGAGAAAGAAACTTTACCAACGCTTGTATGAATAATACCAAACTTATCTACTTTAAAATCGATCTTACCTGATTTTACTTCTATTATTGCTTTGGCAACATCCAAAGTAACAGTACCAGATTTTGGATTAGGCATTAAACCACGAGGGCCTAAAACTCTACCCAAACGACCAACCTTAGCCATTACTGTGGGCATTGTGATAATTACGTCGATATCTGTCCAGCCATCTTCAATCTTTTTGATATACTCATCAAGACCTACGTAATCAGCTCCTGCGTCTTTAGCTTCCTGAATCTTATCATCAGTTACTAAAGCTAATACTCTAACGTCTTTTCCAATTCCATGAGGAAGAGCAACCACTCCTCTAACCATTTGGTCAGCTTTTCGTGGATCAACCCCTAATCTCACATCCAAATCAACAGAGGAATCAAATTTAGTGCTGGTAATATCCTTTACTATACTTGAAGCTTCTGCCAGTGAATAATTATTCTCAGGATTGTATTTTTTAAGAACTTCTTTTCTTTTTTTTGTTAACTTAGCCATTATCTTAATTCGTTAAAAGCTGCTCCCTTGCCGGATATAACCTAGCAGATTGCGCTTGTTTAGTTATCCCAAGGAGCTTTTCCAGTTACTCTTATTCCCATACTTCTTGCGGTACCAGCAACCATTTTCATGGCGGCGTCAAGTTTAAAAGCATTCAAGTCTGGCATTTTGGTCTCAGCAATTTGCTTAACCTGATCCCAAGAAACAGCACCTACTTTTATCCTGTTCGGTTCCGCAGAAGCTCTTTTAACCTTAGCTGCTTCCATTAATAATACAGGAGCAGGAGGGGTTTTAACAACAAACTCAAAGGATTTATCAGTAAAAATAGTTAACAATACTGGTAATAATACCCCTTGCTTTTCCTGAGTTCTGGCGTTAAACTGCTTACAGAACTCCATAATATTAAGACCTTTACTACCGAGGGCTGGTCCTACAGGGGGAGAAGGATTAGCTGCTCCACCTCTTATCTGTAATTTCAGATAACCACTTATTTCTTTAGCCATTTTGCTACTCTTGTTTTTCTACTTGCATATAATTCAACTCAACGGGGGTATTTCGTCCAAAGATTTTAACCATAACATTCAGTTTCTTTCTTTCTTCAAAAACCTCCTCAACAGTACCGGTAAAACCACTGAAGGGTCCGTCCATTACTTTAACAGACTCTCCAACTATAAATGGTGTGTCCAGCTTTTCTTCAAATTCGTCAGTCTCATCTACCTTACCTAATATCCGGTTGATTTCAGACTGTCGCAATGCAACGGGAGTTTTGGAAGCCCCCCCGTCATTTGAACCTAAAAAGCCAATTACCCCAGGAATACTGGTGACAACATGGTGCGCTTCTCCATGAGTAAGATCAGCAGATACTAAAACGTAACCTGGAAAGAAATTTCTTTCTCTCACACGTTTTTTACCGTTCCTCATTTCGTAAACCTTCTCAGAAGGGATCAAAACCTGAGGAATAAAATCTTCAAGCTTTTGACGACCGATTTCCGTCTCCAGATAAGTTTTTATTTTCTTCTCCTGGCCGCTTACGACTCTTACTACATACCACTTTAACTCACTCATTCAAAAAGTCTCATTTTAACCTCTTAGAAAGCAGAATAAAACCAATCCATAGTTTCTTTAAAAACGAGGTCTATCAAACCGATAACCAACGCAAAAATTAAAGAAGCTACCAAAACCAATATAGAACTGTTTTGAAGCTCTGCGTATTTTGGCCAGGAAACTTTATTTCGCATCTCCTCGACAGATTCTTTAATAAAAGTCTTAAGTTTTAACATCTGCTTATACTATTTTCAATTGCACGGGTGGAGAGACTCGAACTCCCAGCCAATGGTTTTGGAGACCACTACTCTACCAATTGAGCTACACCCGTGTACACAGCCCAAAAGGGTCTGCAAAGTTAGGGAATTAATTATAAAAAACAAACACGTCCCTGAAAAAACAGAAACGCGTTTTTTGGTCATTGCAGATATCTGATAAATTTTCGAACTAAAGGTAATCTAAGTTCATTTTCAACTTCTGCGTTATCTGCAATGTCCCTATTTTTTAAATTAATCTATTATTTCAGTAACCTGACCAGCACCTACAGTACGTCCACCTTCACGGATCGCAAATCGAAGGCCTTTCTCCATGGCTACTTTATTGATCAATTCTACCTCTATAGTAACGTTGTCGCCTGGCATAACCATTTCAACACCTTCTGGTAGTTTTATCTCGCCAGTAACGTCTGTTGTTCTAAGGTAGAACTGAGGACGGTATTTGTTGAAAAATGGTGTATGTCTTCCACCTTCTTCTTTTGAAAGAACGTAAACTTCAGCTTTAAATTTAGAGTGAGGCTTTACAGAACCTGGTTTACAAATAACCATTCCTCTTTTAATTTGAGTTTTTTCTATACCTCTCAATAAAAGACCTGTGTTGTCACCTGCTTCACCTCTGTCCAGAATTTTTCTGAACATCTCAACTCCTGTAACGGTAGATTTTAAGTTTTCAGCACCCATACCAAGGATATCAACAACATCCCCACTATTGATTACTCCTCTTTCGATTCTACCAGTTGCCACTGTACCTCTACCAGTGATAGAGAACACGTCTTCTACAGGCATCAAGAAATCTTTGTCAATAAGACGCTCAGGAAGTGGAATATGTGAATCCACAGCATCCATTAATTCCATTATTTTGTCAACCCATTTTGGATCTCCGTTAAGTCCACCTAAAGCAGAACCTTGGATAACTGGAATATCGTCACCATCAAACTCATAGAAGCTCAATAATTCTCTGATTTCCATCTCAACAAGTTCCAACAATTCTGGATCGTCAACTAAGTCAACTTTGTTCATGAAAACTACAAGTGCTGGTACACCTACCTGACGAGCAAGAAGGATATGCTCTCTAGTTTGAGGCATTGGACCATCAGTAGCAGCAACAACAAGAATTGCACCGTCCATTTGAGCAGCACCAGTAACCATGTTTTTAACATAATCGGCGTGACCTGGACAATCTACGTGCGCATAATGTCTTTTTTCTGTAGTATACTCTACGTGAGAAGTATTAATTGTAATACCTCTTTCTTTTTCCTCCGGAGCATTATCAATAGAAGCAAAGTCTCTTAGTTCAGATAACCCTTTGCTTGCCAATACTGTTGTTATAGCGGCAGTTAAAGTAGTTTTGCCGTGGTCAACGTGACCAATTGTACCGATGTTAACGTGCGGTTTGGAACGGTCAAAGTTTGCTTTTGCCATATTTGAAAATTCTATTTAGTTAAAGTTATTATTTTTATTTATTGTGTTACAGTTTCAGGCAATTTGGAACACTCCCACTTGCATCAATAGTCAATAGCAACGCTCCAGGCACCTAAGTTTATTATAGTCAATCTAATCTAAAAGACCTTAATAAATCCAGAGCCAATGACGGGAATTGAACCCGTGACCCCTTCCTTACCAAGGAAGTACTCTACCCCTGAGCTACATCGGCTTTTAAGCTTTTGGCCGGTAGCCCTAGCAAAGACTAATCCTAAAAAATCCAAAAGCCTCTTGCTAAAATGAGAGGGAGACAAGACTTTCCGATACGCATCGGACAAACTTCTTGCCTCTCGGCTCTTAATTAAATCAATGAAGAAACTACAAATTCATTTCACAGTACTTCATCAGATGAGCGGGAGACGAGGCTCGAACCCGCGACCTACAGCTTGGAAGGCTGTCGCTCTACCAACTGAGCTACTCCCGCATTTGTTATGAATTTTAGGGTTTGATGATGAGCAACTGAAGCCAATCATTGATTTCTACATTGAAAAATCGGCAATCCTTAATATCCATGGTGGGGGGAGTAGGATTCGAACCTACGAAGAAATGAATCAACGGATTTACAGTCCGTCCCAGTTGGCCGCTTTGGTATCCCCCCAAATTTCTTAAAAGAACATCTCTTTAGTACATAAACTTTGTGATTGTTTTGATTAAAGAGAGTGCAAAATTATATCCTTTTTTATTATATTCAAACATTAAGTAAAAAAAGATATATTTTTTTTTACTCAATGCTTAAAAAACGCTCCGAAACTGGCTTTCTATCAAAATAAAGGCCTTAATAATTATTATAAATTTGTTTCAATCTTTCATCCTCCTCTTCTTTTTTTAGAAGGTTGATCAAATCCCTTACACCTTCCAATTCTTCTATCAATAGTAATCCCTGAAAAGCAGCTAACCTGACATAATAAGCTTCATTGTTCAGCGCATATTCCTTTAATAGCAAGAAGCCCTCTTTCTGTATATCAACAGGCATTTTCATGAGATATTGCCCTAAATATTGCAAGAGATAATATTGTTCTAACCCCTTATTCTCTTCTATAGACTTTTTAAACCAGTCAAATTTTTGGCTTGTTCCTTCTAAAGCATAAAAATCTGCGACAGGTACTAAGGTATTTATATTCTTAATATCCTCATGCGACTCAAAAATTGTCTTTTTATCTGTTGCAGAAGTCAAGCCATACCCATATAAGGAAGCCCCAACTACAGCATAAGAAGGATCTTTTAAGCCTCTTACAAATTCTTGCTTATACTTATCGGCATTATTTGAAGCAAGAATAGCCAAAGCATCAGCCCTTACCAATGACTTATTGTCTTGTGCGCTTATCACTGCTATGGTATCCATTATACTGATACTGTCATTCCCTGAATATTCATCAAACGCATTGATCGCTTCCTGTCGTATAGCCCAAAAAGGGTCGTTCAATGCGCTTAATACTACCGTCCGGGCAGTATCGTTTTGGACAAATTCAGTTAAGCCAGAAACAGCTTCAAATCTCGACAAAAACTTTTCAGTATTGTTATATTGAAAAATCAACTCCTCGATACTTTTGTCATAAAATATTTCCCCAAGCATTTGCTTTTCAGCATCAAAATCAACCAAGCTTGGCGCACTTGGCAATTCGAATTCAAATTCCTCAACCGCCTCATCTACCACAATTGCAAATCTCTCCTTCTCATCGCCGTGGTAAATATCAATATATAGCGGTAATTTATAAACAGGTGTCGTTTCGAAGTTTTGCTGCTGCTCCACATTAAAAGTTAACGTCCCCTCCTCATATTCGTGGGTAACAGACAAGACAGGGTGTCCCGAAGCAAGAAACCATTGGTTGAAAAACCAATTCATATCTTCACCTGTAACTTCCTCAAAAGCTAGCCTTAAGTCATGCACCTCAACATCTGAAAATTCCTGTTGTTTTAAATAGGTAGATAATGAAGCAAAGAATGCCTCGTCACCCACATATTTTCGAAGCATGTGCAAAATTCTCCCCCCTTTTGCATAGGAATGGCTATCGAACATATCCTCACGATCATCATAATAAAATCGTATTAAATCTACTTGTTTCTCTTTAGCCTCATTTAAATATTGTGTCAGCTCATCTAATCCATTATAATCCGCTTCGTCTATTCCGTACTTATGTTCTACCCATAAATATTCGCTATAATTCGCAAAGGCTTCATTTAACGTTAGATTTGCCCAGGATTCAGACGTGACCAAATCTCCAAACCAATGGTGAAATAGTTCATGGGCTATAATTTTATCCCAATTTTCGTCTAAAAGTTCCCGATCGGTGACTTGTAAAGCTTCCATAAAGGTAGAGGCGGTGGTATTTTCCATGGCGCCTGATACAAAGTCCCTAACTACCACCTGTGAATATTTACGCCATGGATATTTATAATCCAGCTTATTTGAAAAAAAGCTTAACATTTCCGGTGTATTTCCAAAAATTGCTTTTGCATATTGTTCATAGGCCGGCT
>CAMPJM010000002.1 GCA_946886805.1 uncultured Flammeovirgaceae bacterium
GTTTTTTTTCTGCTTTTTTAGTTGTGCAACAGTCACGGACGCTCGCGCCAGAGGTCACACTAGTAGCAAGGGAGCATGCTCCCTTGTCTAATCTGCAAATTGATGAAATCTTACATTTCAATCTACCTCAATTCTGCCGTCTTTTTATATTCTGCTTTTTTTGATTCATAAAAATCTTTCAGCACATAAAAAGCCTTTTTCTTCTCACCTGTTTCTGACAAGAGGCCTTTCCTGTTCCAAAAGTCCTGAAAATAAGGATGCTGCCTACGTGGAGATTTAAAATCCACCAATATCCATGGTGTCATTCCTCTCAAAGCATCAATTTTTTGTAGCATTTCAAGTTGTTTGATATAAACAGCCTCCTGAAACTCTTCTGACCAGCGTGTTTGCGCATCGGCGTGGTATCCCTTTAATGCACCGGCTCCAAATTCGGTGATCACTACAGGTTTATCGTACTTAATTTTAAAATTATATTTAGGTAAGTTCTGTGGTAACTCCCAATACCATCCACCATATTCGTTGAAACTTACCAGATCTATTTTCTCACCAAGAGGATCGTCAACAATAACATCTGTCCCCACTCTATGTACTTCCAATGCTGCCGCAACCAGCCTCGTATCGTCCATAGAACGCGCATGCGCAGCCATGTTACCCATAAATTTATGTCTTGGCTCACTTAAAGGAGTTTCATTTCCAATAGACCACACAATTACACTAGCCCTGTTCTTATCCCTTTTCATCATAGCGGTAAGTTGTGCTTCTGCATTGTTGTAGGTTTCTTGATTTTCCCATGCAATTGTCCAGTAAACTGGCACTTCTGCCCAAACCATCAAGCCCATTTCATCCGCCAATCGGATCATTTCTTCGTTGTGCGTGTAATGAGCCAGTCGTACAAAATTACAATTTAAGTCTTTGGCCCATTGAAGCATCATTCGCATGTCGCCACTTGATCTAAGCCTGCCGGGTATTAATGGATTCTCATCGTGCAAAGAAATCCCCCTCAGGAAAACCGATTGGTCATTTAACAAAATATCGGTGCCTTCTACTTCAATGGTTCTGAAACCTATTTTGTCCTTAACTTCATCTGACTGGCTGCTAACAATTACCTCATATAATTTAGGGTTTTCAGGTGTCCAGTAAGTGACTTTTTTTACGGGAAAATTGAACATTGCTCTTCCTGAAGCATCGGGTTTTACAGTGTTTGTGATCTTTAGTTCAGGTATAGAAACCGTCACTTCCTGACCTATGGATTCTCCGCCTAACTGTACAAAACCTTCAATTTGATCCATATCCCCTTTGGCCAATTGTACTTTATAATCCGAAATATAGCTGGCAGGGAGTTCAATCAGAGAGACATCTCTCGTGATTCCGCCATAGTTCCACCAGTCGGTATTCACAGTAGGTACGGCGGTGGTCTTTCTCTTATTGTCTGCCTTTACCACTACAAAATTTTCACCTTCTACCAGCTTCTCCGTCACCTCAAACTGAAATGGCGAGAAACCACCTTCATGCATTCCCAGTTTTTCACCATTCAGATAAACATGTGCTTCATAATTTACAGCGCCAAAGTGTATAAAATAGTGATTTCCTTCTTCCGGTGAAACATTAAATTTTTGTCTATACCATATAGTCCCTTCATAAAATTCCAGGTTTTCTTCTTGTGAGTTCCAGTCACCGGGTACATTTAAAGTAGGCGCTAAATCAAAATCATACTCAATCAGTTCCGATTTATCTTTTTGTTCTCTGTCGTCATAAAAACCGCCTTTTCCTGACTCGGACTGGTCGAATGGTTCGTAGCGGTAGTCATAGTAGCCCATTTCATAGGGGTCTATGATATAGTTCCATCGACCGTTAAGGCTGAGTACCTCTCGCCCCTTAACGTTCTGGATAAGATTTGCTTCTTTTCCCTGTTGCGAATAAACAGAAAAGCTTGTTGACAAAAAGAAAAATAGCAGTAAATAACGGTAATCCATTTTCATTAGTTTGTAATTGTTTTATTGTTCTATTAAATTTAATATTTGAGGTAAACACCTTTATTTAAAATTTACCTTACTATTAGCTTGGTAATATGACTACCAATCTTTACGATGTAAATACCTTTTTTAAAATTCTCATCTACTTGAATGGTCGTGGTGCCGGAGTCATTCCCTGTTTCCGAATATATCAGATTTCCATTGCTATTGTAAACCCGGATTATTTTGGAAGCCAATTTTGCCGAATACCTTAATTCTAACTTCTCACTTTGTGTAACAGGGGTAGGAAAAGCCTTTATTCCAAATTGCTCCTCTTCGCTTAAATCGGTTATATTGAATCCCCCAACAGTACTTTCATTTTGCTGGGCAAATGCTTCACTACGTGGTATAAGACTCCATTTGTAAGAACTGTAGTTTCGATTTAAGATATTCTGTACTATAGGTGCTTCGTCTGCCGTACTTCCGTTAGAAGGTCGCATGTATAAGCCTGAATTTCTATTTCTTATCCAATACTCGCCATTGCCGGCAGGTTCTAGTTTCCATTGCGCAGAAGGCAAGTCCCTGTTTGTAGTATTGTTTATAATTTGCTCTATCCCGGCATTTTCATCCATGGAATAATTGATAGGCCTTATCAATCGGTTTGTCCACTTGTTTATTATATTATGGTATCCGTCTTCGCTGATTATAAAACTCCACTCATAAGAACTAAAAGTTGGAGTCGATGCAGATGCATCCTGAACAATAGGCTGCATGTCGCTCCCTCCAATAGGCCTAAAATAGTGGTCTGAATAAGCATTTATGATATGAAAATAGCTGCCATTGAACGGGTCGTTAAGGATATATTCTACAGGGCTATCATCTCCATCCGCATAAACAAATTTTCTAAGCTTTTCTCCCGAGGGTGAAATAGTGTAAACAATTGTAGATTTTGGGGCTATTGTGCCTGACATTTCGGCTGCAACAGAAGGGTTTGATCCAACTGAGCCATCAAATCGAATTTTTACATCAGCACTGCTGCTGGAATAAGTATTGTTAAGTGTGGCCCTGTAAGAATAGAAATTATTGTCAGTAGTATTCATGATCATTACGGTATAGCCGTCCTCATCTTTCATACCCAATGTCACAATGCTATTGTATGCGCCATTCTGTTGAGAACTCATGTAGTTGCCACGAGCGTTGCTGCTTAGTAAGTTAAGGTGGTGCATCGTTGACCGTCTGGAACCGTCCGCATTGTAAAATGAAAAATCAGCTTCATTAGGGTTTTCACTTCCGCCAGACTCAAATATGCTCCAAGGTGTCACAAATGCGCCAGCATAAGCCATGGTTTTTTTCAACATCAATGAAAAAAACTGACCTGCTTTAAATTCCCAGGGTTTTACTGGAGATGATGCTCTCCTCTTCGTATTGGTTTCAGTTACTGCAAAAACCAAAGGGGAAGACGACCTACCATTGTTTGCCTGATCAATTAAACTTTTTAGGTCAGCAAAACGGCTGTTCATGATCGACTCAGTGTGATAATCATAAAAATTAAAAGCAAAAATATCCAGTATAGGCACCCCATTGTAAGTATCTGTTCCTATGTCCAGAATGAAGTCTTCATAATATGTATTCATCGGATTGTCACCAGTGGAAGCTAAGTCTCCATAAAACAAGGCAAAGCTGGGACCTACTATTATGCTGTTTGGTGCAATTTCCCTTAGCTTAGTGGCAATGCTTCTAAACTGGCCTCTAAACCAAGTATAATGCCTGCCATCTACTTGGTACAAGCCCTGAAACCAGTCCATTCCGTGGGCAGCAAAATCGGTGGGATCAGGCTCATTACCTATTGCCCAATATTTTATATTGAGTCCTTTTGTTCCATTAAAATAATTGTACCATTCTACTACTTCCATAGTGGTAAGATCAATTGGAAGCTGCACCAAAGGCTCACCGCCAATCGCCTGGATATTTTCAATGGCGTTTACATACCAATCTTTATCGCCGGGCTGGTCTTTTTCTGTATTGGGAAATTTACCTCCGATCCTGTACAGCCCTAATTTGGCACTGGCCAAATCTCTTTCAAAGTCCGGAAAACTCTCATAAAACCCATTCTCATCTTCATAGTATAGCCAGTAGTTCATTCCAAAAAATATATTCTTGTCAATACTTTGGGCTTTTGATTGGAGGAAACTCCCCAATACGAAAATGGTCAATATTAAAAAGTGTGGGATGTGTAATAGCTTTCTCATAATAATCGGGGTTTAGCATTATGTTAGCAATTATTTTTTATCTATATAATTAATGAGGTTATACACATTGTGATTTAATTCTCCCATTGATTCAATCAATGGCTTATATTGGTTGAATTCACTATCTACTATTCCTTTGTTAGAATCGCGGTTAGAAGGATCAGTTTTTAAATTCTGAGGGTCATTATCCTGATAGGTGAACCAATGCCAACCAACACAGGCTTTACTTTGCAATAGCGCTATTACAAAATTTTGGTAAAAATGACCTCTGTCTTTTTGAGTGGGAACATTCCATCCCGCACCGGTTTTGTTTGGCAAACCAGAATCTTCTCCTTTGGTATACCACTCTGTAATTAGAAATGGCTTTCCAGACCATTCGGCCCAGTTCTTCATGATCTGCTGGTCAGGCTCCCACTTTCGATAATGATTGATTGATATAATATCGATGTATTTGCCTGCGACTTCAAATATGGCGGGGTTTTGCAATTCCTCCTTTTCCTGATTGAAACGACACCCCAGATATAAGTGGTTAGGATCATATTTTCTTATGGCAGCACTTACCTTGCTAATATAAGTCTCAAAATAAAAGGCGGTAAAGGCCAAACGATCTTCATCCGTGATATCATCAACAGAAGCTTCTTTGCCTTTTCTTTCATCCAACCATGATTTCGCTGCCAAATATCCCGGCTCGTCTTTGGCCAGGTATTTTAGATGTCTATCCAGGGCATCGTTTTTCCAGGGCAGTTCATTGTCGGTATAGTAGCCAAGCAGATATTTATCATTGGCATATTTAGCAATTGATTTGATTGAGTTTTCAACATATTTGTCAAATTTAGGATCAAAAACCATGGCCAGGTCAAAACGGTAACCCTGCCATCCCTCCGTCATGTACTCTCCGCCGTATGCTTTTTTATGGTCTGATTTATAATCACCCATAGGATTTATAATAATGGTATATACCAAGGGCTTGCTCATTTTCCGTACTTGAGCTACGTCTGACCATGCTCCCAAGCCATTAAAACCATTAGAACGAAGCATTTCAGTTTCTTTTTTAGCCCATTTTTCGGGGGAGCCATATTTTTCTTTCATGGCTGCTTGCTGCCTTTCCGAGCCTCCTATTCTAAAAACTGCCACTCCCTTGTGAATGAAAGGATTGCCTACAGGATCAATGATCCACCAGCGATCATTCTTTTTTTCAGTTCTAAAAAAACCCGATGCTTCAAAGTCTCCGGTTTTCCATCCTCCAAACCTATCTAATTCCGGTTCCTTTCCTTTCACAAATCCAGGAAGCTTATCAAGGGTTTTGGCTTCATAAGAATTCCAGACTGTATCATCAGCATTTTTCCTTGCTTCTACAATATACCAGTCAGTTGTACCTTGGGCTGATAACGTAAGGCCCCAGAGTACAAAAGCTACAACAGAAAAAAGTTTTTCTTTTATTTTCATTTAACGACGTGTTTAGCTTAACATTTCCAATTTAAAAAATCGGTCAATGCTGATGATATTTTTAATCTTTCAAAAAAGACTCGGTAAGCATGTGCATTGGCGTGGTGTTCTGACACAGAATCGGCATTTTGCTTTAAGCAATTAAGCATTTGATATATCTCCATGATAATCCTCTAGATTATCATGGAGATATAAGGCCATTACACCTATTCTTTGGTTAGGTAAATATTGTCGACATACCAATCCCAGTCCTCATCAGCAGCTACTGAAGATGCAGCACTTCTCAATACAAAAAGCTCCGTAATAGCAGCAAAATCAGGTGATGAGCCATCATCGGTTTTAAAATCAGCCATCGGTATTTTCAATGATTGCCATGTGCCATCCCTGTTAAAGCCATAAGTCTTTGTGGCATCATCCAGTTGCACATAGCCGTTCATTCCACCCCCTTGAAGGCGGATGTTCATTATTCCCGAAGAAGTTGTTTTTAAAGTAACATGGTAGTACCCATTCGCATATTCTGAAATATCAGCAGGACTTTCTGATGGTTGTATTGATCCCATAACGCCCCATGTATCTATTTTGTCGAATTTAAATTCGAGCGCCTCAGTGCCTTCAAAAGCTTCTGCTACAGTGTTGATGGTATATGCGTTATTTATTTGAGTAACTACTTCAAGCGATCCTGACACAGCTCCCTCACGGTAGATACCAAATTTTTCCACTTCTTCCGCTGGTTCCACTTCATCTGAGGTGATTTCCACCTTGTCGATATTTACACCACCTCCGGTATAAAGAAATCTTAACACATGCTCTCCTGCTGTTAAATTGATTCCTTCTACAACCAAGCTGGTGTAATTCGCCCATCCGCCTGTATTGGCAAAATCTCCTGTTTCACCTAAATCAGTAAAAATATCACCATCCCCTATTTGGATCTTGATAGAAGTTCCACCATCACCACTGCCCGAGGCCAGCGTAAAATCAAAATCATAAGTGGCATCTTCCTGAACAACCACTGTATACTCCATCCACTCATCAACACTTGAATAACCAACATTTACCCTTGCATCACCCACCTCTATGTCAATGCCATCATCTTCTCTGTAGCTTTCACTCCCGCCATTGTCAATAGCTAAGTTTTCCGGTTCGGTATCATGAAAGGCTGCTCCTTCGCCGCCCAGATCATAGTTCTCAAACTCGATCACACCTGGTAGTGCCAAAGGTGAACCGCCATATGGTTCCTGCGTTATCTCCGGTCCTTCCACCGTTATATTGAAGTCGAGCGTCTCGGTAGTGTTATCGATATATGTAATGTTAAGTGTAGCGGTGTAAGTACCACCATTCGGATAAACGGCTGTAATAACAGAATCGGAAGATGTCTCCGGATCTGCTCCCGGGAACAGCCATTCTCTAGCAGAAACTTTGGTAGATAAATCCGTGAAAGTAACGCTCTCATTATAAATAATACTTGAGTCCGATACTGTGGCACCAATTTCACCCGGTTCAAAGGATATTACTGTCATCTCCGCATCTTCTTCACAGGCGATAAAAAAAGCCATGCTAAATACTATAGCCAATTTGGCTATCATTGATTTGTCGAATTTATTCATAGTTTTAATTTTTAGGGTTAAAAGATATTATAAAGTGCAATTTCAGGTTCATTCCAGCCCATTCAAAAACCCGTAATAGGTTTCTTTCTTCTCATAATTTTCATCAAAAAGCAAAGGGTATTCTTTTGGATGCCACCAACCTGTCAACCAGGTTTCTCGATCGGTTAGGCCCCAGGTTGTAATTCCGAATTTTTGGTCTTGCGGTATTGCTTCATAAGCTTCCACAATAGCTTGGTAAGCCTCGGCATGAGCCTCTTGTTCCGATTGAGAATAGACATAACTGTCTGACTTATCCACGTTTGTCCTGATGTCCAATTCGGACATATGGATGAGCAAGCCTGTACTTGCCATATCCGCCAACCCATTTTTGATAGTGTTACGGTCTGTAGAAACCATATAATGAAACTGGTCGCCCAAGCCATCGATGGGATAACCCTCTTCTTTAAATCTTTCCGCCATTTGCTTCATGGCATACCTTTTTCCTGAAGCCAATACGACACTATAATCGTTATAAAAAAGCTTTGCATCGGCATCTGCGTCTCTGGCATACTGGAAACATCTTCCATAAAATGCGATGGGATCATCAAAAGTTTTATAAACCGGGCAACCCTCTATTCTAAGGGAACCGTTGTCGTTAAAAATCTCATTGGCCACGTCCCAACTTATAATATCGTCTTTGTACCTTGCCACTACCGTCTCGATATAAGTTTTTACTTTAGTTTCGAAAGTGGCAGAATCATAATTGGCATTTTTAAACCAATCGGGATATGACCTATACCAAACGAGTGCATGACCATGAACATCCAGGTCGTTTTCTTTTGCAAACGCTACCAAAGCATCCGCTTTGCTCCAATTATAACTGTTCTCCCCCGTCCATATATTCGCCATCTTCATTTCATATTCTGCCGTTATTTGGCTGAAATGCGCTACAACAGTAGCTCTAAACTCATCGTCATCTAATTGATCACTCTTTATAGCAGCGCCTATCCCAAAGTCAGCTTTTTCTTTTAGGGTCATTGATTCGTCAGGTTCATCAACTGGTTCTTCAATTGGCTTCACAGGTACTACCTCTTTTTCGTCGTCCTCTTTACAGGCTATAAAAATCATAGCCAAACACATTGTAAGTACTAATTTTAGATATTTCATTTTCGTTTATTTAATAAATTCCACAAAATTGAGTTGGAAGATTGAAGTGGGAAGCACGAAATTTTTCTTCGTTATTCCCGCTGCCTGCTTCTTTTGCCTAATGCTTGCTGTTCCTTGCCGATTAATATATTAAGGTTGCTTAACCTTTCCTGAGTGCCCATAAGGATCAGTTTCGCCATCCCATTTACCGCCTTGTGATAAAATCACATACACTACGGCAGGAAAAGACAAGGACTCAGGAATTGTATATTCAGTCATGCTTACATACTTTCGGTTATCTACAAATTGCCGTTGTGCGGGTAAACTTTTCAGATCAGGAATCATTCCAGGTGCCCCTTCTTTAATCTGGGCAAGGTTGCCAGGGCCAAAGACCTGAAGCCCGGGAGCAGGTCCCCAACCCTGCGCTTTCATGGGATATGAATCATGGCTGAGCGGATCCCAGGTTCTGTCAAACCCTATACCTGTCAGGTAGCACTTTCCTATAGGGTTTAGTCCTTGGTTGTAATCCATTAACTGAGATACTGCATTGATGTATTTTTGCTCTTTTGTTAATCGCCATTGCATCAGGCAGGGATCAGCATATTGACCCTGGGCAGTCTGGCTACCCCACCATCGATTGGGATCGTCCGTGCCATTGGGATAAGGATTGTTATTTAAATCCTGCATGGCTTTATCTGCAGCGGCTTTGACAACAGCTTCAAAAATTTCAACTACTGCTTTGTCTTTTGGTCTGCTGTTTTGAACTAAATAACTAAAAAAATGAGGGCCTAAGATTATCTCCCCATCCTGTATTGACCTCGGATTATCGATATACCTGGTTTGATATTCCCTTGCTATTGAAGCATTTTGTTTTACCCAGCCATGAGCCTTTTCATCTCCCGTTAGCAAATAGTATTGAATATTGAAGTAAAGCTTGTGAGCAGGTTTTGCGGAATCACCGGCATAATTCCAAGCATTTTCCGCCCTTTTTTGCAACTCGTTTGCCCTTGTCAAATTATAAGGTTTAATAGCTCTTGCCAAGTGGGCAAAAAGTCCGGCTGCCAACGATGTTGACCCAAGACTAACCCTAAAAGTGCCATATTTTGCAGTATCCAAATCAAGCCCCACATCATTTGAAGGGTATCCGTTTCTTTCTGTTCCAGATCTAACGCCACCATTTTCCTCCTGCAAAAACTCCCAAATAAGCGTGCCCCATTCCGCTTCATCTATAACATCTGGAATGCCATTACCTTTCCCTATTGGTTTAAAATTCTCATCAAACTGATCAGGAATATTGAACTGATTATCAGAAAAATATTGGGGAAATGCATCATAAGCAGACAGCAGTGCAATGGGCGCCATCATATGATGATCACGTCTATCTGCATCTCCAGCGTCATGGTAGCCCCCATGGGTTTCAAAAGTAGAATCTGCATTGGTAAAATCAACTTTTGCTTCTTTGGAAGGTGAGTCTGTTAAATAAGTAAGGGTGTGGCAGGTTTCACGGATATTATGGTCAAAATATGGCTTCTTTTGTTCCATACCACAGCGTTGATGAAGCAAGCCTCTAAACTGCACGTGTGCAAGTCGGTCAGAAAATTCTCCACCAACACCAAAAGGATAGGAACTACCATAACCTTTGACAATTATTTTATATGGGCCACCTTCAGGAACTTTGGATAGATCAATGCGATATACATGATCTCCAGAATTTTTACTTTCCCCGATTTCTTCAAGTACACCTTGGGTAACCAGCTTTTCGGTATTTACTTCTATTACCTCATAATTGGGAAGTTCACTTACTATTTTTTTACCCCCTCCTGTTCCAAGCCAAATCGCAAAATTTGCATACCGTACGGTTGATAAAGCACTGTAAGCACTTTGATTGGTTTTTATGGACTCACAAAAAATTTCTTTATCATCAAAAGTAAAAGTTTGCTCTCCATGGGGGGACTTTAAGGTATATTCCTTTCCATTCTCAAATGGCTCCTGCATAGTGAGATAGATATGGTGCTCATAGCTAAAATCTATTCCGCTCCAGTTGGGAGTTACCCATTTATCAATGCTGACAGGAACTTTTTCATTAATGCTCCATTCTCTTTTATCAGTATCCACACCATCAATGTCAGCTCCCATGAAATAAACGACCAGTACATTTCTGGAAGCAGTCCGTATTTCTTTTATTTCTACCTGTCCAAAAGCTGAAACGGCACAAAGAAGCAGGTTAACGATTATAACTATAGGTTTTTGTAAGAGCATTGGATGCTAAAAATTAGATCATTGAAATTTTAAATTTTTCCTCTTAAGGTTTGTGAGGACACAAACCTTGGCAGGTGGAAACTTCCGACGCTCCTTAGCAAGGGAGCATGCTCCCTTGTCTGCTGTCATAACCCCTTCCAGATACTATCCCTTTTTTAAGGGGATAGTATCTCTGGCTTTAGTGTTATTGCCTAATGCTAGGAAGGATGCCATCCGCCAGCTGGCGGATGGCATCCCGCTACATGTTCGCCTAATTCACATATCCGGGGTTTTGTGGAAATGTTCCCATCAAATCTATAGAGCTCTGAGGTATAGGCAATCTCACCATATGAGGTGCCATAGGCTCAGGAACCTCTCCGGCTTCATTACCGCCATATCTATAATGTTCATTTTGCCTCTCAACTAAAACCCCTAATCTTTTCAATAGGAACCATCGGTTATTTTCAAATGCCAATTCCCTTGCAGATTCTTCCAGATAGTTATCCAATGTAAAAGAAGTAAAGGGTTCATCACCTAAGCCTGCTCTATCCCTGACTTGATTGATATAATTTAATGCAGTAGCATTTCCAGAATTTTGACCTGATAATTGCCAATGTGCCTCAGCCCCCAAAAGCAAGGTCTCTGCATAGCGGTAGTACATGATATCTTTGTAGCTATCATTGGTATTTACTGGCTTTTCAGTGTCGTGCCATTTTTTTAAACTCCAGTGGTACTGTCTGTAGTTGTCGGGATAAGCTGATTCCGGTAATGGCTCACCGAAATTAGGACTGTCAGGATTATTGACAAATAACTCCAATGGATAGTAATAAGTGCTGAACCTCAAATCATTCTCTTCATCATACAGAGATCTCAAATAATCGTTGGGAAATGACCATCCTAATGCCTGACCACCACCTTCTACTGTGGATATAATTTCACCCCCTGGGATTTCGTATAATCTATTGTTAAACAGACTGCCTATCCAGGTGCCTCTTCCACCAGCAAGGTCATCACTATTGCCTCCCAGTTCAAGCTCTCTGGTATAGACAAATAGGGCTTCCTTATGAGTCAGATCCTGGCCAAACACTTCATTTATACCGACCAATCCATGTGTTCCATCGTTAATGATGGCATCAAACTGAGCCGCAGCTTCTTCGTAATCACCAACCCACATAGCTGCCTTTCCTCTAATGTGCCTCGCTACCCCTTGTCCATATCTACCGTGGGGGACATCCCAATCCAAATGTTCAATGGCAAAATCTAAATCTTCATTGATTAAAGCCATCACAGCGTCGGGGTCAGCAGGTTCATATACTACTGAGTCGAAAACATTTTCAGGGGTAGTAGGGACAGTATCCAAAAGGATGTTGTCGTACATCCTCAAAAGATCCAAATACAATTCTCCCCGAATCACCCTGGCCTGAGCTACTAATTTATTCTTTTCGTCCTCGTTCATTTCTATGTTGCGTGCATTGGTGATCAAAGCACTTGCGCGGTCTATGATCTGATAAGGCAGTGTCCATTTGGAGGACCCGAAACCTGCTGGTGTATGTCCTGAACCATATGGCCTGTGCCATGTTCTGGTAAGTCCTAAATCTGTACCCACCATAAAGAAAGCGTTTAACCTTAATGCCTCTCCTTCAAAACCAGGCGCATTATTCCTTCGTTGTAAATTATATAAGCCGTTTACGCCTACTTCCAAACCCTCCGGTGTAGTATAAAGGTAATCAACACCTATTTGGTCTATTACTTCTTCTTCAAGAAAATCCGTGCATGATACATTGAGGCCCAATAGTCCCAGCATCAATACTCCTATATATTTTATTTTTTTCATCTGTATTTATATTTTATGATCTTTTTCTTTTAGACTTAATCATTCCAAAATGAAGGTTTTAGCATAATGGATCAGGTATTAAAACCCTATCTGTAAACCTCCAATTAAACTGATCATTTCAGGATAATCATTCGGTTCCTTTTCAGGGCTGTAAGATTGGTAATCAGTCACCGTCAGGGGATTTTGAGCAGTTACATAGAATCTAACGTTCCCCAGGTTTGCTTTAGATAATAATGATTCAGGTAAGGAATAACCTAAAGTCACCGTTTGAACCCTGAAGTAGGAGGCATCTTGAAGTCCCATAACAGGATTTATAAATTCAGGATCATTTGATTCTCTAGGTCTTGGCCAGTTACCAGTAGGGTTTTCTGGTGTCCAGTAATTTTGTTTTACACCATTTAAAACCCCTCTTAAAGATCCTCCATTTACATAATTGTATAAATAAGGGTTTCTTTTGGTCACACCCTGAACAGCAAGTACGTTTATGGCAAGATCAAAACCCTTAAAGCTTAAATCAGCATACATTGAACCAAACCAATCTGGATTTCTGGAAGTGATTACGTTGTCAGCGGAATTCAATTCCCCATCTGTTGGATCGCGGTCATATAATTTTATGTCGCCAGGTTTCAGGCCGGGAGTATGAGAACCTGCAATATCCTCGCCTGTTTGCCAGATACCCACCGGCATATACTGATAATATACATCTGTAGGATATCCAATAAACCATCGATTGGCAACATCATCATCTTCCACACCATCACCATCAAGATCGCCATATAAGCTAATGATTTGATTTCTGTTTTTGGAAAACTGCGCTCCCACATTGACCACAAAATCACCTCTTTCAATTGCTACCATATTTAGTGATAGTTCAATGCCCTGATTTTCAATTTCTCCAATGTTATAGAGCCTATTGGTGAAACCAGTAGTAGGATTTATAGCTTGTGTAGCGAGAAGATCTGTAGTCCGCGTGTTATAAAATTCCACAGTTCCAGTTATCCGGCTTTTTAAAAGGCCAAAATCAACAGCTGCATTAAAGGTGGTCGAAGTTTCCCATTTTAAATCAGGATTTGGCAGCCTATTCCCAGGAGAATAACCTGATACTTTTGCACCGTCAAACACATAATCATATTGATTAGCAGTAGATAAACTGCCATAAGGGCCTATAGCCTGATTGCCCACACTGCCGTAACTGGCCCTTAATTTTAAATTGGTGACTACACCCACATTCTGAAAGAAACTTTCTCTGTGTACATTCCATCCAATGCCTACCGCAGGGAAAGTGGCCCACTTGTTGTTGGCTCCAAATACTGTTGATGCATCTCTTCTTGCTGATATATTTATATAATATTTACCCGCATAATCATACTGAACTCGTCCTACAAAGGATAACAACCCTCTTCTGTTAGCCCCTATTTCCTGGTTGTTGACCTGAGCTCCCTGCAATCCATATATGCCAACTAAATCATTGGGGATGTTTAAAGCATTATTTCTGAAATTGGAGTAATTGGATTCTGTAATACTTTGAACAAAAGTAAAACCCAGATTATGTTCACCAAGGCTTTTGTCGTAGGAAAAGATATTTTCCAGTTGATATTCCATATTATCCTCGAAACGAATAAACCCCTGGCCAAGGCCGCCATTTTGGATACCAACCAAAGATTCAGCCGTAGCATAGTTTGTCGTTTTTCTATTCCAGGATCTGCGGCTTGCATTAAACCGGTATAAAAAACCATCAAAAGGTGTTAAATCGACAAAAAGGTTAATAATGTCATTCCTGTCTTTTTCTACATTGCTTACTTCGGCTAAATCCAACAAGGGATTAAAACTTTCCTGAACACCTGTAGGATTAAGTCGATAAGTGCCATCTTCGTTAAAAATCTTTCCTAAAGGAGAGGTTGTAATAGATCTGTTTAAAGTTCCTTGAGATCCTCCCAAACCAGGATTGTTTTTTTCTGATAATTGAAATGATGAATTAACGCCCATCTTAATCCAATTATTGATTTCCTGATCTACGTTGACCCTGAGTTGAACTCTTTCAAAGTCGGTTCCAGGCACTACACCTTCCTGATTATTATAATTTAAACTGGCGTACACCCTTGACTTTTCCGTCCCAGCAGAAACGCTGACATTGTGGTTTTGAATGGGCGCAATTCTTAATAGTTCGTCCTCCCAATCGATATATTCGCCTGACTCCAGCACCTCTAATTCAGTAGGCGTGAAAATATTTTCATCTATGATGTCCTGGCCGGGGTTATCGGTTCTCCAAGCTTCTCTTTTTAACTGCGCAAACTCTTGTCCGGAATAAACATCAAAATTCCTGTTAACGGTTTGAGCGCCATAGTAGCCGTTATAGCCCACAATTACTTTCCCGACCTTACCCCTTTTAGTGGTAATTAAAATAACGCCATTAGAAGCTCTTGCTCCATATATAGCTTGTGCCGCTGCATCTTTCAATATTTCCATAGATGCAATGTCATTAGGGTTTATATCGTTAATACTCCCCGCAGGAACACCGTCCACAATTACAAGAGGATCATTACCTCCACTTAAAGAGCTTTTGCCCCTTATCAATATATTAGAAGAACCTCCCGGGCCTGCGTTATTTGTTGTAATGAGTACCCCTGGGGCTTTTCCTCTTAGCATCTCTCCGATATCAGTAGAGGGCACCTTTAATAAATCCTCCGCCTGAACTGATACGACAGAACTGATCACGTCGCTTTTCTTCTGCGTTCCATACCCTACCACCACTATCTCTGACAAAGCCTGCACATCAGGGTAAAGTGTCACATCAATTTCTGAACGCCCTGCAACATTCACGTTTATACTCTCATAGCCCACAAAGGAAACAACCAAGGTTGCATCTTCAGGTGCTTCAATAGTGAAGTTTCCATCTATATCAGTCACAGTACCAGATGTTGTACCATCAATGATAACGTTTGCGCCGGGAATCGGCAAACCGTTTTCTGCACCGATAACCTTTCCTGTCACGCTGTTATCCTGTGCCACTGCTCTCGAACCCAAGCATAAAATACAGCATAAAATGAATAGTAATTTTTGTCTCATAGTTTAATTTATTTAGTTTAAATTAAGTCTCAATACCTGATCATGTAGTTCTGAAATCGTTTCCGAAAAGAAGAAAGAGTCGAACTATCCACACAGCTATTTAATTTTGTATGTACAATCTTACTTTAACCACCCGCTATTCTCGTTCACTATAGTCCATAAAGTATGCACTATTGTTTTTATGGCCTTTAGATGAAATGGAGGGGTATTATGAGGTGATTTTTTGAAACGATTATTAGATTGCGTGGGGTAAACAAAATATTTAAAATCATCGCAAAGTTGCTGGAAAGCTTTTGGGAGGGTATCCTTCCCCTTTGAAAAACCACAATCACAAGCCAATCCGCTTCCGAACCGGATACGAAGGATACCATCCGCTGGCGGATGGTATCCGGTTAACGCTGCACCAGATGCTATCCCTTTTTCAGGGGATAGTATCTTTAGGTACTACCACAAATTTAATGTAGGGTTAATTTCTGATGGAAGTCGGACGATGGGAGTTGGAAATAAAACGGTTTGTTCTTCCAACTGGACTTTTTCTTCTATTCAATGTTTTTTAAACGCTTTTGAAGTTGATCTTCATAAAGCGATTGGGGTACTAAATCTTTAGACTCACCCACTCCTTCTACATGGTCAGCAGGGTTTGTTATAAATTCTGTTTCAGGGAATATTGAAATAGTGGAAATTTTACTGTTTTCTCCCTGTGTACCAATAATATAACCATACCTGCCTTGTTGCGACCTCACGGAAAAGTCCTGATTTCCCTCACCCGTGATGTTCCAGTATACAGAGTGGGCAGCAGAAAGCCCATGTATAGGGTTTCCTCCCCAAGGCCTAAAATGTGCATCCAGATAACTATTTTTTACATTGCATGCATCATATAAATTAGAGTGACTAAAATGCATATGATGATCACTTCCACTTCCTATGGTTTTTTCATTCCCGCTAATGCCTCTTTGTCTACCAGTCTGAATGTCGGAACAGCCGTGAAACACATTTCCAGAGGATTTCATATGAGAAAGCACAAATCCATGTCTGTTAAACTTTGCAGTGCAGTTTTGAATTAGCGTTTCATTGGCGCTCACCCTGAACATATAGCCATTGCCGCCTCCTCCTCCAAATTGTGGACTCTCAAAAATACAATCGCTAACCGAGACGTTTTTAGAATCTGTTATCAAAATGCCATTTGACAAAATATGGGTCCCAGAGGTATTGCCGATAGGTTGGTAGCTGGCAACGTTACTTATCCAGCAGTTTACGGCCATTTTCATTACAATAGCATAAGAATCATGACAGTCGTAAGATCCATTTCCCGGCGTATTATAGTCTTCTTCTTTCCATCCCTCAGCAATAAAACTCTGGCGATTACCTATCGAAAGTTGTTCTATGCCCACTTCACTTACCAAGACAGGAGCTTTATACACTCTTGCATTATCCACCGTCTTCAAAGCATACCGGATGGGGATGTCAAGTACTAATACATTTTTTAAGCTGTCTATACCCACAATTTCTCTGCAATATATTAGAGCGTTTAACTTTTGGCCATAACCACTCCAGAATTCTTCCATTTTATGCTCTTTGATCCAGCCTTCGGTAATATCGTTCCGAACAATTACCAGATCGCCCTTTCGATAGCCCGATACCGAAACCACAGGAATAGTTCTGGTAGCATGCATTAGATTGGAGGTAATTAAAGTCTCTTTAGCTCCTGTCTGAAACCAAGAGCCTTCCTTTTTTACAGCAATAATAGATTTTGACCGCATCTTGGAAGAAGAATTGTAGAGAAACGTTTTTCCTGGCCCATCTCCACGCAAGACTATATTGGAATCGGAAATTTTTAGGCAAAAATCATTACTCCCCTGTGGAGACACCATATATATGCCAGCCGGAAGGTAAACTACTCCCCCACCTTCTTGTGCCAAATCATTGATAGCTGTTTGAATGGCATTTGTAACGTCGACCTTACCACTATTATCTGCTTTATATTTTCCTTTAGTGATATCAATGATATTTTCTTGTATAGAAGGAATTTTTTTTTCTCCACTGTGATACCCGGCATATGAGAAGTCCTGAAGTATTTTATCCGTATAAAAATTCTTATCCAATCCCGGCTCCCAATTTGACGGATATAAAACACTTCTCCAAGATTGCGCCAATATTGTTTCTGACAGAGACATTAACACAAATACTAAAAACAAACTAAAGATTCTATTCATTGCTAGGGGTGATTTTAATAATAATTTTCTGAAATAAAGATAAGTCTTTGCCGTTGGAAGAATGTGTAGCAAATATTCAATTAACATCAGTTTTTATCAATGCGATGTAAAGAGGCCTTTATTGATCGGAAATATCATTTCTACATAGAAGAAAAAATTATCCCGAACGATTTTAAACATTCCCGTACTATTCTTCCTATACCAATCTTTAAGGTTTTTTAAAGATCGCAATAAACTTGCAAACGATTGAAAAAAACACTAAAATTAAAATAATCACTCTTTTCCAATATGAAAATGTTATTTTTGTGTGCAATATTTCTCTCAAATATTGCCTTTTGTCAGGACTTCAATTTTGAAAAATTGAGTATTGATGATGGCCTCTCCCAGATCACTGCTTCCACTATTCATCAGGACCATCTCAATCGAATCTGGATTGGGACCAGGGACGGACTGAATTGCTATGATGGCGTACAAATTAAATCCTTTAGGAATGAAAAGGAAAACCCAAACTCTTTATTGGGTCTCCATGTAAGTGATATCATTCAGGTAGAGCAAGATTTATGGCTTTTAACCGAAGATGGCGTATCTAAACTTGATCTCGTCACGCTCAACTTCACTCGTTTTCCTGTAAAAGCGGGCCGTTCCCTGTGTTTCTATAACGAGGAAATTCTTTTGGCAACCGACGAAGGGATTTATACCCTAAATAAAAAGGCTAAACAATTCGAAAAAACTAATAAATACTTAAAGAACAACTATTTTACAACCGAATTATATAAAGGAGCTGATAACCAGCTTTATATAGGCACTATGGACGATGGTATTTTTAGATATGACCCCCACTCGAAAAAAGCCATCAACCATAAATATGATCACGTTAAGAATATTATTAGTATCAAGGAGTACAAAAACGAAATCTGGGCGGGCAGTTACCTTAACGGGATTTTAGTTTTAGGTGAGGACCTCGAATTGAAACGTCATCTTTTAAATAACCCGCAAGATCCGAACTCACTGGTCAATAATAGTGTAAGGACCATACATATAGACCATCTTGAGAGAATTTGGGTCGGCACATTTGGAGGGATCAGCATATACATACCAGAAGAAAAAAAATTTAAAACTGTAAAATCAGATCCATCAAATGCTGCCAGTCTAAGCCATAATTCTGTATGGTCGATTATGCAAGACCACCAGGGGTCTATTTGGATAGGCACTTATTTTGGTGGTGTAAACTATAGTAATCTGGACAATAATATATTCAGATTTTATTATCAGGATTACCAGGAGGAAAATCATCTTAGTCACAGCGTTATCGGAACAATGGTTGAGGACGACGATAAAAACATGTGGATTGCGACAGAAGGAGGCGGTTTAGATTTTTATAATAGAAAAACAGGAGAATTTAGAAATTATAGCCGGGGATCTGGTGTTAAGAATCTTTCTGAAAACAATGTAAAATCCTTGTATCTGGATAAGGAGCTCCTGTACATTGGTACACATATGGGAGGACTTAATGTATTGGATATTAATTCGCGTACAATCAAAAAATATGAATCTTTTGGGGAAAATGAAAACCTTATAGTGCAGTCAATAACCCCATACGATGGAAAGATCTTACTTGGAACCCAAAATAGTATCCTGATTTTCGATCCTAAAGACGAATCAATGAGCTACTTTTTTGAAGACGCCCAAATTCGGCATAAAATCGGCTATAATGTAAATGAGATTTTTGAAGACAGCTTTGGTAATATTTGGATAGGCGCTGATTATTTGTTTAAATATGATCCTAAAACTAAAAGTCTCACAAATTTTGCGGATGCGGACTTGAGCATTGATAATAATCCTATTTTTACTATCACGGAAGACAATCAGTTTAGGCTATGGATTGGGACCTTAGGGGGAGGTTTGCTGATGTATGACAAAAGGGACAGCACCTTTACAAACTATAATAGAAAAGGAAATGGTATTCCTAGCGATATTATTTATAGTATAGAAGAGTCTAGGTTTGGCAACATTTGGATCTCAACCAGCCAAGGGTTGACACGTTTTGATGTTGAGAACAACAGGTTTTTTAATTATACTCAAGCAAGTGGTTTTCCGCTCAATGAACTGAATCAAAATGCCTTATTGCTTACTTCAAAGGGTGAGTTGTTTGTAGGTGGCGTAAATGGTATGGTTTCGTTTGACGAAGAAGATTTGTTAAAACCAGGAAAACCTTTCAACATAATTTTTTCATCCTTATCAGTAAATAATCAGCAGATCAAACCTCTGGGAGCTTCCAATATTTTAGAGAAAGACATAGCATTTACCAAAAATTTGTTGCTTGAACCTGATCATAAAACATTTGCTATACAATATGCAGCCTGCAATTATATCAGCACTTACAATTGTATGTATCAATATAAACTGGTAGGTTTTGATGAGGAATGGGTAAATAAAGGATATGAAACAACTGCAAATTATACGAACTTGTCTCCAGGAAACTATAATTTTCAAGTGAGAGCGGTTGATCCTGTGTTTGGGAGCATACTAGCGGAAAATGCCCTCTCAATAAAGATATTGCCACCAATTTATAGAACCTGGTATGCCTATGTGTTTTATGTAGTGAGCGTCTTTGGCTTCATAGCCTGGTTGAACATGGTTTACCTTTCCAAAGCCAGACTGTCAGACCAGCTTAAATTAGAAAAAACGCAGAAGAAGCAAATACAAGAGCTCAATCAAAAAAAGTTGAACTTCTTTACGGATGTTTCCCATGAATTTATCACGCCGCTTACCATTATCACTGGTTCTTTAGAGTTGATGATGGAAACCGCAAAGGTTCCTTCCAGTATCTTCCACAGGATTGTACTCGCTCATAAAAGTGCTTCCAGGTTAAAGAAACTGGCAAAAGAACTGTTGGACTTTCGTAAATTAGAGAGTGGTCATCTGAAAATCAAGGTAAGTGAAAATGATTTCGCCTTTTTTTTGGAAGAAATTTATCATGCTTTTTCTGAAAATGCAGAACATAGACAAATAAAATATACCTATAGGTCATCTGATGAAGTTATTCCGCTGTATTTTGATCCTGCGCAATTAGAGAAGGTATTTTATAATCTCCTTGCCAATGCCTTCAAATATGTCACCAACAAAAAAGGAAAGATCGCTACTGAAATTTACAACTTTCCCGATCATGTAGAAGTCCATATTACCGATAACGGCACCGGAATTCCTGCTGAAAAATCAGAAGCTATATTTGACCGTTTTTACCAACTAGAGACTACAGGAGATAAGATAGCTGAACAAGGCACCGGAATAGGGCTGGCTTTGTCTAAAGGTATAATTGAGGAACATCATGCGAGCCTTGAAATATTAAATAATGCTTCTATGGATACAGTTTTTAAGGTGAAGATCTTAAAAGGAAAGGCACATTTTAAAGAAGATCAATTAGACGTACCAGTTCCGCTTGAAGATGAACATATCATCAAGTCTAAATTTAAGTATTCAAAGGTATTACACATGGTCAGGGATGAGCCCTCGGTCACTTTAAACAAAGATGCCAAGTCCATCCTAATAGTAGAAAATGATGCCGATGCTCGCCAATTTCTCCACAATGTATTGAGTGCTCAATACAAGATCCATGAGGCAGAGGACGGTGCGGACGGTATTGAAAAAGCACTTAAAATACATCCAGACCTAATCATAAGCGATGTAATGATGCCCAATCTCTCCGGAACCCAAATGTGTGCCAAATTGAAACGAAATGTTCAAACTTGTCATATTCCTATCATCCTCTTAACCGCGCGCGCATCTTCCGAATTTAAAATCGAAGGGCTTGAAATGGGTGCAGATGATTATATTTCGAAGCCCGTGAGCATGAAATTGCTAAAGGCCAGGATTACTAATATATTTAAAAACAGATCCTTGCTTCAGCAGAAATTCAACCTTGATCCAAATATTCAACTAAGCGAAACCACCTTAAATTCCATCGATCAAAACTTCCTTGAGAAAGCAAGAACATTCGTGGTAGAGAACATAGACAACACAGAAATCGATGTGAGCACTTTTGCAAAAGAAATGGGCCTAAGTAGAACAAAACTTTATGAAAAAATGAAGGGGGTCACCGGCAAAACGCCTAATGATTTTATCCAGAACATCCGCCTAAAAAAAGCAGCCACAATGTTGGCGGAAAGTGACGAATTAAACATTTCTGAAATTGCCTGCATGGTAGGCTTTAGCTCCCAAAGATACTTCAGCCAGTGTTTTCGACAGCACTATGGTGTTATTCCTTCTATGTATGGAAAAGCCAAGGTAGGTAAAGAGTAAAATGTGAGAATGCAGGATAGGTATAAGCCAAAAGAGTGCTGTCCACTTCCATATAATATCTGTTGAACAAAGCGTTCAACAGATACCAATCCTTGTTTAATAGGTCTAAAAAACCTTCTTTTTAACCCAAACAAATGATAGGCTATATAGGATCCCTCAATATTAGCGAGGATTTTTATGAGCTTAAACCAGTCCTTGTTGTCAAAAGTACAAGGACTGGTGACATACTTATTGTATACTAAATATGCCCAATAATTTAATTAGAAGTGAACACCTTCACATAGTCGACATACATAATGCCTGGTTGAATGGTTGCTGGGTCAAGATTATTAAAGTAATCCCCTCCTACCGCTAGGTTCAACACTAAACTGTGATTCTTTCCAAACAGATCATCAATATAACCTCCGCTGGTTTTTACCTCTACCACCTGACCGTCGAGATAAGAGGTTAAGGTATTTTCCTCCCACACCAGTTCATATAAGTGAAAACAACTTGTCAAATCGTCATCAGCCGTGATATGTCCTGTAGCATTTTGAACCAAATTCTGTCCTGGTTCTGTGCCAAAAAAGTAATTGGTATGGTATAAATTAGGCTCATGCCCCCTTGCTTCCAAAACATCAATTTCCCCGTTTGTTGGCCAAGCAGCTCCCACGCTCCAAAAAGCTGGCCACATACCTTCTCCGCTCGGCCATTTAATCCGTGCCATCATTCTTACTTTAGGGCTTGTTGCGTTGGCTGAAATTTTGGTTTTTGACTCCATTCTACCTGAAGTAAAGTCAAAAGTTTTAGAAGTCGAAGAGCCAGGTTGAGAAGTGCCTGTAACAGTTTCCTTTTTTGATGTGATTACCAACATACCATCTACAATTTCTATATTATCTGGTGAATAATATTGCAATTCATTATTATATGCACCACTTGCCCATACATCCCATTTAGAAAGGTCGCCACTAAAATTATCCTCAAAGGTTTTGGTCCAACCTGCATTGATCAAAGCTGCTTCATCCATGTCATAATCACAAACCGTTTCTGCAACACTTCCCGGAGGAGAGCCTCCTGCATCGGGATCATTCTCTATTCTCAGGTTATCGAAATAATAAAGTCCCCCATCGTCGATATTGCCGCCAGTGGGCAAAAATTCGAGCATATCAGTCTCACCATCGCCTACATTAGCATCAATATCTCCACTATTTGCTGGGTTAAAATAAAAGGATACGGTCTCCCATTCATTATTTTTGGTAAGCGTGCCTATTAAATATTGTGATCTTCCGACAGGATGGTCGCCATATTTTTCATTGTTTCCAAGGTTGATGTACATTGGCAACCCCTCAGCAGGAAAAGCGCCCGATCCTGATTTCTCACCTCTATAAATGTCTACTTTTACGAGCTTGGTAGCTCCATCGCGACCAAAAGTTTGGAATTCCTCAACTGAGAATGGCTCCTCCAAAACAATTTTAAAACCGTTCCATCCGCCCCATTCCCCGGCAGTTTTATCGAACATCATCACTTCCCCGCAACCATCTGGGTTTTCTTCACCCAACAGCCCGGTATCATTTGAATTATTTATAATAAATTCCTGCACACGGTCATTGTCATTGTTAAGGGTAAAATCGGTAATTGCGATATTGCCCTCGCCGGAATTAACTTGCGATTCGTCAAAGCCTTCACAAGCTGCTGTAGGCATCGCTTCTACTTGGAGAACTACTTCAGCAGTATCAGCTTTTGCTGGTGTTTGCTGATCTGTTACCACCACCATAACACTGTGAGTGCCAGTCTCAATATTTTCAGGAATCGTGTATTCACTTGAGACTCCTTCTACAGATGCCTCACCCTCTACACCACCGACTTTGGTGGTTCCAATCGATAGTTCCTTAATTTTTCCGGGTGCGATAATACTCACGGAAATTGTAGCAGTTTCCCCAGGTTTGTAAACTCTGGTGTCAGACGATACTGTTATTGAAGGAGCAGCCAAGCTGGCTACTTCCTCATCTTCCTTACACGACAGTAAGGTAATGGAGAAAAGAAGAACAAATATGTATTGTTTTAGCATAACATAAGATTTAAATAGTTAATGAATTACAAGATTATAATAAAAAAGTGCTCACTGAAAAACGTAGCTTTAAAAAAAATTTGTGCTTTTAAAACTTTTCAAAGTTATTCCCTAACAAAATCACAAAGATTTCAATCTTGCTGATCTCTAAGGACTTAGAACTTCTGGAAAGTTAAACAACGAAACCTAAAAGCGATTCCCCTGAGGGGCAGCTCTCGCTGCCCTTCCTTATCATTGACTTATCTTATCAATACCCAGGGTTCTGTTCCAAATTAGGGTTCTTATCAATTTCGCCCTGTGGAATCGGAAAGAGATAATGCTTATCCAGAAATACGTATTCTGCCCTAAAGTCAACAGGATACTTCTCGTAGATTAAATGGTCAGGGTCGTTGGGGTCTTGCAAAACCCTCATACCAGTCCACTGTTTTCCATTCAATACCTCAGTGGCCATGCCCCATCTTCTCAAGTCCCAGTAGCGGTGGCCTTCAAGTGCCAGTTCTATTTTCCGCTCCTGTACTATCCTTTCGAACATTTCTTCCTGACCCAATCCTTCTGGCAGGTCTGGCTGGCCGGCACGCGCCCTTACCCGGTTTATGGCAGCATAAACAGTTGCGTCCGGTCCTACCGCTTCGTTTTGCGCTTCCGCATAGTTGAGCAGCACTTCCGCCAATCGCATTTCCTTCCAGCTATTCTTGTTTTGTTCAAACTGAAGCCCATACGGGGCGGCCTGGTCCATAAATTTGGTAACATAATACCCGGTGGTAGTATGTAAGCCGGTTTTTAAAGGCGCGCTCTTCCCTGTCGGCACCCATATCTCTTCTACAGGATCCCATATATGGATCATATCCATTATTTCCCCCTTAAAAGGTGCGCCATGATACAATACTGTACCGTAAAACCTGCTGTCACGGCCTTCATAGGGGTTTTCAGGGTCGTAACCCGAGGCTGGATCTGTTATTGGCAAACCATTTTTCATCTCATAAGCATCAACAAACTCCTGGGTCGGAAGCAGTTGAGAACCAAAGTCGTCGGTAAAACCAAAAGGAAGACCCACCCGGTTAATAGAATGGCCTTTGTTAGCACCATCGAACAACATTTCCCAAATCACCTCTTTATTGCCCCCGTAAGATTGAAATAAAGCATTATAATCATCGGCAAGCACAAAGTAATTTGCATCCATCACCATCTTCGACATGGCCGCAGATTTCTCATAGCGTTCCGCAAAAAGCATGGCACGACCGTTAAAGGCCCATGCCGCTTCTTTGGTCGCACGCCCATATTCGCCACCGGACAATGCTGCCGCGCTGGGAAGAATGGCAGCGACCTCGGTATATTCCTTATCAATAAAATCGTAAATTTCGGTAGTGGGGGTTCTTGGGATTAACAACGACTCCGGATCGTTTACATCTTGGACCGCTGTAATAAGGGGTACTGCACCATACCTGCGGACAAGGTCAAAGTATATCCAAGCTCTTACAAATCTTGCTTCTGCCCTTAGCCGCTCAGTTACCTCTTGGCTGATTTCGCTTTTCTCCAGAATAGCAAGAAAATTATTCACTTTGAATATGCCCTCGTAATTATAGTCCCAGTTTCCAAACCCATTTTCGGTAGGCCTCATTTCCCCAATAACCATATGGTCCCAGGTTTCTATCCAGGTGCTTTTAGTAATAATTATATCCGTAAGGTTATCGACAATGCTGGTTTGACCATATCCATTTCCTGCTCCACCCCCACTTGTACGGTTACCATAGCCATTGGGCATGTAATTGTATATTCCGAGCAGGTAAGCAGTTGCAAATCCTTCATCTGTCGCTATAGCATTTTCCGATACTTTATCCAGCGGTTCCCTTTCTAGGTAGTCTTCACAGCTTGTAAAAAGCATGATGAAGGCAACAGCATATATTATTTTATTTATAGTCTTCATGTTTCTCTGGTTTAAAATTAAAATTGCACGTTCACAGAAAAGTTCACACTTTTCATTAGAGGATAATACAGGGGCCTGCCGCCAACAAATCCTTCGGGATCAAAATTTTCATCGCTTGATGAGACTATGAAGTTGTTTCCCGAGACTGCCAAACGGATTGCGCCTATTCCCGCCTTTTCCAAAATATTTAATTTTGGCAGGTTATAGGCCAGTTCTACATTTCTCAGCTTCAGGTAATTTCCATCATTGATCCAAAATGAAGAGTGTCTTGAATTGTTGGGCGTTTGCCCGGTGTACAATTTGGGATACGCAGCATCTGTGTTGGTTTCTGACCAGGAATCTGTGAGCACTGAAAAGGTGGTAGCCCCTAAACCAAAAGCATCCATAAATCGATAATAACTATACCTAGTAGCACCCTGGAAATAAGCCGTTAATTGAAAGCCTTTATATTCAGCAGAAAGATTAAATCCATAAACAAGCTCCGGGATCCTGCTTCTGCCAATTGGCTGCCTGTCATCGGCATTAATTACATCATCCCCGTTTATGTCCACATACTTAATATCACCAGGCGTTATATTAGCGCCCTGGTCGGCCCAGTTTTCAATTTCTTCTTCGGTCTGAAATAAGCCTGCCGCCACATAACCGTACTCTTGATCGAGCGCCCTGCCCGTTCTTCTTATGCCCGGAAGTACATCCTCTGGCTCATCAACAAAAATCAATTTGTTTTTTGCAAAAGTCAGATTGCCCCCTACGCTTACGTTCAGTTCGCCAAAATCTTGTCGCAGGTTTAAGGCTGCCTCTATTCCTTCATTATCTACAATGCCAAAGTTTTCACGAGGAAGCGCACCGCCAAAAGTCTCTGGAACGGAACCAGTCCTGTAGCTTAAAATGTCCTCTGTTCTCTTTTTAAAATAAACCACCTCAAGCGAAATCCGGTTGTTCAGCAAGCCGAGGTCCAACCCTATATCCGTATTGGTAGCTGTTTCCCAGGTAATGTCGGGGTTAGCCAATCTGTCGTCGTCAATACTGCCGAAAAAAGTAGGATTGGTACCCAATACATAACCTGCACTGGAAATATTGTACCCCGAGATAAATTGATAAGGATCGATCCTATCATTACCAAACTGTCCCCATGAAGCCCTTATTTTTAGGTTGGTTATAAAATCAATCCCTTGCATAAAGGGTTCCTCTGAAATCCTCCATCCGGCAGAGACCGCTGGAAAGAACCCCCATCGTTTATCGGCTGCAAAATTATAAGAACCATCGTAGCGTCCATTTGCCTGAAACAAATACTTGTCTTTAAAGCTATAGGTTAACCGCCCAACATACCCTAGACGAGCAGTCTCGCTTGCCCAACCCGCATTGTCCCTTACACCATTGATGCCTGCGAACAATTGATCGAACTCAGGAGAAATAAAGCCATCCCGATAGGCCTGAGTTTCCTGTCTATTATATTCAATAGCCTCTGTTAGCAACAAGCCGGAAATACTATGATCTCCAAAATTTCTAGCATAGTTTAAGGAAGCCTGAAAAGTTTTCTGGATTTCATAATAGGTATTCTGTTGTAAATTAATGGGAGGACTGGTAGCTGCAGAATAAGACTCGTTAATGTTATCGTGCACATAAAAAGTATATTGCTCCCTAAAGCGCCTCCAAAAGCTATGTGTCCTATCATAGGAGTAATTCATGCCAGCACTGAGTCCCTCAACAAATGGCATATCGTATTTGAGCTTTAAAGTGCTTTGCAAGATAATGTCGTCACTACTTGAATTGCCAGAATGCAAGGCGGTGCCGATTGGGCTTACGTTGATGCCATTGTAACCCAACTCCCGCTTTCCATCTATCATCACATAAGCAGGAAAGGTTGGTTTCGACTGTACCAAATGAAGATAAACATCATCACTGGTAGGCTCTGTCTTTTGCTGTATCCTACCGGCAATATCCAGTCCTATGGAAAAATTCTCCCCAATCTTGGTGTCGAGGTTCGACCTTAAATTATAGCGTTTAAAATCAAAAATAGGATGTAAGCCTCTTTGGTCGAGCGCACCCATGGAGATGAAATATTTTGTGTCTTTTGTTCCACCTGTAACCGAAAGGTTGTGCTGCTGGATGGGCGCATTATCTTCCATTACCTCTCCCCACCAATCGGTACCGGGCAATGTCCCATCTTTATATTGCTGTATTTGTTCTTCCGTATAGGGTATGGTTGTATTGCTGTTTATCGAAGCCTGGGTATAGTACTCGGCATACTGCCCTGCATCCATCAGTTCAGGCAATATGGTGGGGCTCTGAGAACCAAAGGTAGCGGTATAGCTGAACTGTGGTTTACCTGTTTCACCCCTTTTGGTCGTAATCAAAATAACCCCATTCGATGCGCGGGCACCATATACTGCCGCCGATGCCGCATCTTTCAATACGGTCAGGCTTTCAATCGTATTGGGGTCCATCCTTTGCCAGTCGTCCCTGGGGATTCCATCAATTACTACCAATGGGTTATTGTTGCCCAAAGAGCTTTTGCCCCGGATAAAGAAATCGGCGCCATCTTCACCAGGCTGCCCGGAATTCTGTACCGCCAGCACACCTGTCACTTTTCCGGCTAGCGAGTTTGACAAAGCAGGCGCAGGCGCAGTGGACAGCACCTCTCCTTTCACTGTGGAAACTGAACCTGTAAGGTCTTGCTTTCTTTGGGTACCATATCCCACTACTACAACCTCTGAAAGGGACTGAATATCTGGAACCAATTGTACATCAATTATACTTTGGTTACCAATGGTAATTTCTTCAGTAAGAAAGCCAACAAAAGAAAACAGCAAGTTCTCCGCACCCTCTTCTAAAGTGAGATTATAATTACCTTCAACATCTGTAATTGTTCCCAATGTAGTATTTTTTATTACTACATTTACACCAGGCATGGGATTATTATCCATATCAGTAACCTTCCCGCTAATTACGGTTTGAGCATTTGCCTCCTGTAAGCCCATTAAAAGAAAACAAAGGCCAAATAACGGCATGACTTTCATAAATTTGGTAAAGATCTTTTTACTCATAATTGTTGTTTTAGGGTTTGAAAATTTATTTTACAATCTTTGTTCATAGTCATATAGGTTATAGTGAATCGATAAAATTTTATTAAATTATATGTCTTTCTTTTCTTTTAGTCGCATCAATGCTTCTATATAATAGTAGTCGGCATATACAATTGGCACGTCTATTTCTGCATTATGAGGAATACTTCCTGTACTGTGCTTCAGAAGAAAATGATTGTTCTCACCGATTTCTGCGAAGTATTTGTCTGAGGAAAGACTGCTAAGAATTCTTTTAGCTTGTGTCAAATATGCCGGATCTGCAAATTCACTGAGTTCTATCAGCGCAGATGCTGTGATAGCAGCAGCTGAAGCATCTCGTGGTTCATTTGGCTGTTTAGGAGCCATATAGTCCCAATAGGGTACCATATCCTCTTCAATTGATGGATGATTTAGTATGAACTCAGCAATTCTAATGGCCTGGTTTAGATAAGTCGTATCTTTGGTATAACGGTAGCAAAGCGTAAAACCGTAGAGACCCCAAGCCTGTCCTCTTGCCCATGCCGACTCATGGGAATAACCCTGAGCAGTTTCTTTGTTTCTAATTTCTCCGGTCGTCTTATCATAATCAATCACATGGTAGGAGCTATTGTCTGCACGATAATGATTTTTTAAGGTGGTATTGGCATGATTAATCGCTACTTCCCGATATTTTTCGTTCCCTGTCAAAAGGGTCAGTTCAAATAGCAGTTCCAGATTCATCATATTGTCTATTATCACCGGAAATTCCCAGCCTCTTTTTGACGTCCATCCACTAGCTACATTCCAGGATTGAATACAACCGACCTCAGGATCGTATCTGTCGATAAGTGTATTGCCAGCATCTACCATTATAGATGCAAACTCTTTATTTTCAGTGAGCTTTAAGCCATGACCATAAGAATTTTGAAAAATAAATCCCAAATCATGATCAGAATGGAAACGATGGTCTACAAAGTTCTCCTGTAAATTTTGAGCAACTTCTTTCCAGGCAGCATCCCCTGTATATTTATACATTAGCCAGCAGGTACCGGGGAAGAAGCCTTCAGTCCAGTCATAATTTTCTCCGGTCCAATGAGTAGTACCGTCGGGATTGACTGTTCTGGGAATTTTTCCGGCGGTCGTTGCATCATTGGCCAGAAGTTTTAACTGATGTTCAGACAATGCTAACTGTTTATTAACATCTACTATCAAATTGGTTTCTGCTCGGTTGGTATTCTCTTTCCCAGTAGATTGGTTACAGCCGAAAGTGGCACATATGATAACACAGGAAATAAAAATTATTTTTAGCCTTATAAAATTCATACTCAGTTACGCTTCTCTTTTAGAAATTTTTTTAGTTGCCCGAACATCCCAGGATTAATCGGGTAAATCATTTTTTACTTGAAGCTAAAATTAGTTGAATCCAGACTAGAAGATATGCAGTATTCTTTCGGATAAAATCAAAAAACATCCATTTACCAAAACAATGCTTTTATACGTCGTATGAATGATTTTGATAATGCAAAAGCGAATATTTTAGACAAATCCGGACGATTACATACGTTTGAAATCCTTTGAATTGCAGTTACTTGTATTCAATATTATAATTTTATCAAAATTGTTAAATAACAGCCAACTGAGATGCGAAAGCATGACAAAGCCCTAATCCTTTGAAGCAAGCTTTTCAACCCATTTATGAATTTCTGCCTTTTACTTAATCTTGGGTTCATTGAAATTTCGTGGGTGAGATCAGGTTGTTAATTCCAGAAAAAGTTTTTTGACCATACTCCATAAATTTCCGTTTGATCCTATTTTTGCTCGGTAGATGTAATACAATAATATGAATTAGGGGTAAAAAAAAGCCAGGCCTATATCTGAAACATTGCCTGGCTTTCCTATTGGAAAATGAAAAGTCTTAATGCTTAAAACGGGTCCTGCGGGTTTTCTGTAACGGTTACATTGTCATAATAAACGTAACCGTCAGTATAGGAATACCAACTTGGATCACCTCCACCCCTAAATGTTTCAAAGCTTAACTGACTAACAAAGTGTTTACCTTCTTGACTTGCCCACTTTATATTAGAGGCTTCCAATATTTTCTGACCATTTACTTTAATCATAATACTTCCATCTGCATTATTGTCAGTATTGCTATGAACACGCATTTTTATGGTATAAACAGTATTCGGCTGAAGACTTCCGTTCGTAGGATAAACTGCATTAGCCTTAACGTTATTTCCGTAGTCCGAACCCATGTCCATATAATATAGGTATGGTTTGAATTTAAGAACCCCATTACCCACGTCATACCACATCATACGGGCAGTACCACCTTTGCCATTTTGAATTGTTCCTACAGGAAACTGACCTGCAATGCCATCTCCAAAGCCAAAACCAAAGCCTAGTTTTCCACCCTTAGCGAAATCGAAGTTGTCATGGAATATCACATCATAGGTCACTTCATATGATGGACCGCTGTTCACCCAAAATTTCGAGAGAACTCCTCGCGACACTGTTTCCTTGGGCAAGGTAACCCTTAAGCTTTTATCGACGATATTTGCATTACGCTCATCATAAGCGTTCTTATCGACCATATCACCAAAATCATTCTCAGCCATTTCTAAATCATATTGTTGGTCTTCAAGGTTTTCAAAGTCTACAAAAGTTTTAACCTCTTCTGATATTGGAGTATTAGGATCTATAACATCTACTACGGGGTCTTCTACATCGTCCGTAGAACAAGAAATAAAGATGCATCCTGCTAAAAGAAAGCATAAAATGGCTTTGACGTTTTGTTTTAATAAATTCATTTTCATTTTTATATTTAAGGGTTTAAAAAATTTGTTTATTAGTAAAAAGACTTGGTAAAAATGAGCTTAGTCTCAATAGTAAATTCTCGCTTTTAAATAGCTGAGACTTATTTTAGACCATTTAGAATGATTGCATACGTTTGGCTTCTTAGAAATTTTATAAACTTTTCAAGGACAAGATCAAAGGCTAAATCTAAAATTTAATCCTGCTACGAGGTTCGTGCTCCTCCTGTTAACTTTATTTAGCTTGGTAATTGCATTGTTGCCACTGGCGTAATACAATTCATCTGTACCTGCTCCGGTGCGCCAGCATTCAAACTCATAACCTATGAAAGGTTGAAATTTCCTACCGGGCAAAAAGACCGTCTTGAAACTTCCCATAATTCCAAAGCCATTTGCTCTATGTCGAAAGCTGAGGGGGCGGGCAAAATAACTTACCAAATTCCAATTAGCAGTAGCCTTATAGTCAACCTGATGGTAAGTTAGATCAGACTCCAACACGAGTATGTCCAGCCCAGGGTAAACAAGTCCGACACCGATCATAAAGCCCTGCCATCGGGTTTGATATGAACTGTTTAAGGTTTTTTCATCTTGCAGGTACAATGTTTGAGCATTATGGCTAAAGCCAACTACAGGCTTCAAAAGAATTTTTTCAAGTTTAATTTTATATCCGGCTGCTATTGTATAAAACATAGCTGTTCCCTTATTGCTTAGAAAATCCTTCTGAAAAGTAGGATTCGTTCTGTTGTTCTCTGCGTAGTCAGAATCATTAACTTTTCCGGAAAGAAGGAATGCATGTCTATAATCAATCAGCAGTAAAAACTTTTCCCAAATAGGCAGTTCAGCTTTTAGCTTTAAAGAAGAGCCTTTTAAATCGCTCCAGATCAGCTCGGAGAGAATATTAGGTGTGGTTCCGTTTCGGTTGCCAGCAATAGACCATTGAAAGTCATCCCTTTGAAACCCCGTGGTTAATGTGAGTTTGATTGGATTTTGTTGAGCATGCAATAAGCTCATAACCATTGTAAAAAAAATGAATACCAAAAGAAAGAATTTCATAATACCCAAGAAACCAAGTTGTTGTCCGGAAACACGACCTAATAATTAATTGTAGAGAACAAGAATTACCGAAGTTCACTTAAAATGAACCTTGGGGATCTTTTACAACCACTACGTTATCGAAATAAATATGCCCATCGGTGTCGGACTCCCACTCCTCACCTTTACCTCCTCTAAAGGTTTCGAAGCTCAACTGCCTTACCCATCTTTTATTTTCCTTATTGGCCCATTTTATAGTATCACAGGAAAGTATGGTTTGGCCATTAATTTTAACATGTATCTCACCGTTTTTATTATTGCCAGTATTGCTTTTTACCCGCATTTTTATGTTATAGGTTGTGTTTGGTTTTAAGGATTTAATAAGGGATCCACTAGTGGGATAGAAAGCATTACCTATATTAGATCCATAAGGTTCTGGCATGTCCATGAAATATAAATATGGCTTGAACTTAATGTCACCATTATCATCTTTTTTCCACATTATCCTTGCGGTACCACCGTTGCCATTCTGTATAGTGCCCACAGGAAATTGACCCGCAATGCCATCTCCAAATACAAAACCGAAACCTATTTTTCCGCCTTCCCTAAAATCAAAATCGTTATAAAAAGCCACATCGAAGCTTACCTCATAGCTTTTATAGGGTTCTACTTGAAACCTACCGAGGACACCCTTGGACACTGTATTTGCAGGCATGGTAACCTTTAATCTATTATTAATAACATACGCATTGTAAGGGTCGTATGAATTGTCATTTATCAGATCACCAAACTCACTCTCTGCCATTGCTCTCCAATATCGTTGATCACTATAGTTATCAAAATCTACAGAATTGCTGCCATACACCGCTCTCGGGGTTGTGGAAACATCCTCGCTACCAACGTCAGGTGCTAATTCATCTTTTGCACATGAAACAAACATGCCTGTCACTAATAGAAGGCACAAGGCGGATTTGAAATTAATTTTGACCAAAAAAGTATTCATTTCTTTAAATTTAAGGGTTAATAAAAAATTAAAGTTCGTCAAACACATTAAACATCTTGGAGTAAACCCATCCAATTGCTTATATATTCGGAAAGATAGTCTTACCCTTCCCACGTGAATGGTGACAATTCTCATTCATGAATGCTCCGGAACATCATGAATAATTTAAACTAAACTTAATTTTTTTAGACGAACTCGGGATGACCCATATTTTCAGAATTTATCTAATATTGTCCAATTAGAGGATATCCCATCTTATTGGATTGGTAAGCCCCTTTACAAAAATCAATTCGGAAGATTTTAGACAAATCAGGATGATTGCATACGTTTGCAATAAGCAAGTGTGATGTTTTGATATATTAATCGAGGATTGGGAGGTATTTGAGAAAGACTTCTGACGCTGGTTGCGATAGCGTAACTTGCAGGTGAAAACACCAGCAAGAGTGTGTTTGATGGGTGGTCGGTGTGCCTTAGAAATGATTGGCACGAGCGGATG
>CAMPJM010000003.1 GCA_946886805.1 uncultured Flammeovirgaceae bacterium
ATACCTGCAAGCCAGCAATATGGCATTACCGTATGGAGCCCGACTGACAGTCCTGAAAGTTCTTCCTGGCGGGCAGGTGAGCCAATTGGTCTTTGGACTGAAGGCTTAGTAAGAAAATTAGCTTACACAGGTGTAGCTGATGGACTGGAAGAAGCACAACAGTAATAGTTTAGTTCGTTTAGTTAGTTAATTTGGTTAGTTTGTAATGTGTTAGCAACAAAGGCTGGTGTTAAATCAGCCTGCGTTGCTGACCATTTACAAAATCATCGATGATTAGTTTTATCCTTCCATGAGATAACATAACACTTAGCATTATGCATAAGTCGTTTAGATTTTGCCGGTTCACAGATAGATAGAGGAAAGGCTTTTCATTTACATTCCGCAATCAAGGCATAGAGACATTATTCTTGCCCTTTTTTAATAGTTATGATAATTCCCCTCATTATTAAAGCCTCATTCTGAATAAAAATATAAGGTAACCGCCTTATTTTAATTTTTTTTCTATCATATAAAACTATAATACTATGAGAAAAACTCACTTTTTATTTCTGATTGTTTTAATTGGGCTGCTCCCTATACAGAGTATGGCCTGGCCGGGCATGCCGTTGCCTCCACTTCATGTGGATGGACGAGACTTAAAAGATAACTGTGGTAATAAGGTACTGCTACATGGTGTGGCCATCACGCCAAGCCCATGGTTCAATGGATGTCAGTATGGATTCAATTCCCAGTATTGTACTTGGGACAACTATGATGTGCAAGGTGCTTTGAATTATAATAAGGCTGTTATGGACAGGCTTACCAATACTGCAGATGGATGGTACCTTAATTATATAAGGCTTCATATTGATCCGTATTGGACCAACGATCCAGGATCTCCGATTCCCGAGAACGATATTTCCAGATTCAACTACAACAGATTAGTAACCTACACGGATCAGGTGATTATTCCACTCATCAATCATGCCCGCCAGAGAGGCATGTACGTGATTCTTCGCCCTCCTGGAGTTTGTCCAGAACGTATAGCCGTGAATGATGCCTATCATGACTACCTAAAAACAGTGTGGACGTTTTTGTCCCAACATCCCGGCCTAAAGAATGTAGATAATGTGATGTTTGAACTGGCCAATGAACCTGTAGAGATTTTGGGGACAAATGGTGTTTGGGGAAAAACTGGAAACGAGCATTTTGCCGCTTTAAAGAATTTCTTCCAGCCGATTGTCAATATTATCAGGAACAATGGTGCCAACAACATACTATGGATTCCTGGCACAGGATGGCAGTCGCACTATCAAGGTTATGTCAACCATCCTATTACTGGAGGCAATATAGGCTATGCAGTGCATGTATATCCAGCCTATTGGGGAGGCCTTCACAATTATCAGGCTTTTCAAAATGCTTGGAATGAGCATGTTAAACCTATTGCAGATATTGCTCCTATTGCTGTTACAGAAATTGACTGGGCACCAAGTGGTTATGGCACTTTTGGTATAGGCTCAACAGGAACGGCAGGAGGAGAGGGTTTTGGTGCCAACTTCAATCACATCACGCATATGTCAGGAAATGTGAGCTGGAACGTACTTGCTCCTGATAATTTATTGGATCATGGAGATCCTAATGGTGCGATTGCCTACAATGGCGATTGGCAGGCTTGCGCTGCACCAGTGAAACATTGGTTTTCAGAGTTTGCCACTGCCAATAATCCAGTGGCCAGTTGTGGTGGTGGCGGTGGATCGAGCCTGATCAATAATGGTGTGTATGAAATTGAGTTTCAGACCAATCCCAACAAAGTGCTGGACCTCCAATATGGCGAAGATGCCAATGGAGCCGTCTTGCGACCTTGGGATAGGAATGGCGCCACTGCCCAACAATGGATAGCCGTAGACGCTGGCAATGGCAATTGGCGCTTTATTTCCAGAGCAAGCTCCTCTAATAGATGTATTGATCTTGAAAGTGGCAGTACAAGCCTTGGAACTTCGATTAGACTTTGGGATAACTACGGAAATGATGCCCAAGCATGGCAGGTTACTAGTGCTGGAAACGGGTATTATAAGTTAACTTCAAAATTGAACAACAGTAGAAGCTGGGATATCGCTAACTGTGATGTGGATGGCTCTCATGCCCTGCAACTATGGGATTATTATGGCACTTCCTGTCAACTGTTTAAGTTCAATCATATAACTACACTGAGTTCCTTACAAGCACCTGTTTCCCCAGCTATGAGAAAAGTGGAAATGGAAGCGTTCGTATTTGAGGTTTTTCCCAATCCAGCAACTGACGGAAACTTTACAGTTTTCTTAAGTTCGCCTCATGCTGAAGAGTATTCGATTTCAATATCGACAACAAGCGGAAAGCGTGTGTTTGATCGACAAGGCTTGCAAAATGGCCAACACTATATAAATGCTGGCCTTGAACCAGGATTGTACATATTAGAAATAATTGGAAATGACTTCAAGCAAAATAAAAAGATTATTATAAGGTAATGTAATGGTAATCAGAGGATTGTTTTCTTAGTTTTCGTCTGGTTTTTATGCTCTCAGTATTAACCTTGTATTGTATACTGAGAGCATAAATAGTTATTTAATTTAAATGAACAAACATGAAAAACAAAGGGTGGATTTTTGTCGTGTTACAATTGTTTTTGGTGCCGTTAGTTTTGCTAGGCAATGAAAATAAGGGAGAGGCAACATCAACAGACGACAAAGGGCTGAAAGATGCTTTTGAAAACAGATTCGGAATTGGGGCCGCGCTCAATGATTTCCAAATCATGGGAAGGGATGAGGAGACAATGGAAGTGGTAAAACAGCATTTCAATGCCATCGTGGCCGAAAACTGTATGAAAAGTGGAAGGATACAACCAAAAGAGGGTGAATTTCAATTTGACCTAGCGGATGGGTTTGTAGCCTTTGGAGAAGCCAATAACATGGCCATCCATGGCCATACCTTGATCTGGCATTCACAAGCTCCCTATTGGTTTTTCAGAGATGATGCTGGCAATGATGTGTCCCGTGAAGTGCTGATTCAACGGATGAAAGATCATATTTATAAGGTTGTAAAGCGATATAAAGGAAGGATACAAAGCTGGGACGTGGTCAATGAAGCCATATTGGATGATGGGTCTTTTCGCAAAAGTAAATTTTATGAAATTATAGGAGAGGATTTTATCAAGTTAGCATTTCAGTTTGCACATGAGGCGGACCCAGAAGCTGCACTATATTACAACGATTACTCTATGGCCAATTCAAAGAAGAGAGATGGCGTAGTAGCTATGGTCAAAAGGCTACAGGAGCAAGGGGTAAAAATCGACGGCATTGGCATGCAAGGGCATATCGGTTTGCGCTATCCTACTATTAAGGAGTTTGAAAAGAGTATCCTTGCCTTTTCGAGTTTGGGGGTGAAAGTGATGATCACAGAGCTGGACCTTACCGTGCTGCCTTCTCCATGGGAAGATGCAGGGGCTGAGCTGACGAATATCTTTGAATATAGGACCGAAATGGATCCTTACGTAAACGGCATGACGGCTGAAGTAGAGAAAGAGTTTTCAGATCGCTATTTAAGCTTTTTCAAACTCTTTATAAAGCATCAGGATAAGATTGAAAGGGTAACCCTTTGGGGCGTAAACGATGGGAATTCATGGAAAAACAATTGGCCTATTAGAGGCAGGACAGACTACCCTTTGCTATTTGACAGAGAAAATGAGCCAAAGCCAGTATTAAGTGACATTATAAAAGCAGCGCAACGTTAAGAAAAGTTGCCCAAATGAATAAGATTATGACAAAAAGTTTTGTAAAGTGTATTGTAGCGTTGTTGATTTTGATCCCCAATTTGTTGCATGCCCAAAATGCCACAATCAATAGCCCTGATAATAGGCTAGAGGTAGGGGTTTTTATGCAGGACGGCCAACCGTATTATAAAGTGGCTTATGGAGGAGAAACGATCTTGGAAGAGTCGCCTTTAGGGCTATATACCAACTTGATTGATTATTCCAAAGACTTGACGTGGGTTAGATCCACCACAGACGAAGTGAAGCGTACTTATGCTGAGAACAAGTTCAAGCAATCCCAAGTCCATTATCAGGCCAATGAGTTGACTTGTACACTTTCCAGTCGTGATGGCAAAATATTGGAAATAGTTTTTTTGGTAAGCAATAATGATATAGCGTTTCGGTATCAACTTCCAGAAGTAGAAGAACCCACAGCGCTTGTAGTGGAAAAAGAACTTACAGGGTTTAATTTCCCCCAAGATGCCAAGGGTTTTTTATCTCCCCAATCAACATCGATGGTCGGTTTTAAAAGAACGAAGCCGAGCTACGAAGAAGGCTATTATATTGAACAGGACATTGCTGCCAAATCTGCCAATAAGTTGGGATATACTTTCCCGGCACTTTTCCGAAATGATGACACCTGGACACTTATTTCCGAAACAGGCGTAAGGGGGCTTTACTGTGGTTCAAAATTGAGCGATCCTACTTCTGATGGGGTATATACTATTGCTTTCCCCGACATGACGGAAAATAATGGTTTTGGCAGCACTGGAGCAGCTATAGGAATGCCAGGGGTTACGCCATGGCGAACAATTACAGTAGGAAAGGGCCTAAAACCTATAGTAGAAACAACGATTGCTCTCGATGTAGTAGAGCCTTTATATGAACCTTCTATAGATTATGAATTTGGTAAAGGTACCTGGAGTTGGATCATGTGGCAAGACCAGAGTATGAATTACGATGATCAGGTGAAGTATATAGATTTGGCTGCTGAATTAGGTTATGAGTTTATTCTAATCGATGCTTGGTGGGATAAAAACATTGGTTATGAGCGAATGGAGAAATTACTCGCTTATGCAAAATCAAAAGGAGTTGGAGCTTTCCTTTGGTACAACTCCAATGGGGTGGCTAATGATGCTCATCAAACACCCCGCAATAAAATGAATACAGCTATTGCCCGAAAGAAAGAAATGAAATGGCTGAAAGAAAATGGCGTAAAAGGCATTAAGGTGGATTTCTTTGGTGGTGATAAGCAAGAAACATTGAGGTTATATGAAGACTTGTTGTCGGATGCCAACGATTATGAGCTGATGGTGGTTTTTCACGGTGCTACGTTGCCCCGCGGTTGGGAGCGCATGTTCCCCAACTTTGTTGGAAGTGAAGCAGTGCTAGCGTCTGAGAATTTAATGTTCAGTCAGCATGCCAACGATAGGGAAGCCTTCAGTGCTACACTACATCCCTTTATCCGAAATGCAGTGGCCAGCATGGAATTTGGCGGTGTAGTGTTAAATAAAAGATATAATCGGACTAATGATGGCGGGAATTATAGAAAGACAACCGATGCTTTTCAATTGGCCACTGCTGTGTTGTTCCAAAGCCCTGTCCAATTCTTTGCGATTACGCCCAATAACTTAGAGGATGCACCAGCCTTTGCCATTGAGTTCATGAAGGATGTGCCTACTACTTGGGACGAAACAGTATTTGTCGACGGCTATCCTGGTAAGTATGCTGTAGTGGCAAGAAGACACGGAGGTAAGTGGTATGTAGCTGGTGTAAATGCACAGAAAGAGCCGATTACAATAACCCTAAAGGTGCCGATGCTGGCCGGACAAGATGTGATATATTACGGGGATGGAAAAGACAAATCTAGCTTTGCAAGAAACTTAAAGGTAAACAAAAAAGGAGAAGTGAAGGTGACGATTCAATCGGAAGGTGGGATTGTTTTAGGTGGGGCATGAGGTATCTTTCCCTTTTAAAAGCAAAGTCCTAAACCATTAACGATTGTTTTTAGAGTGAAAAGACATAGGTGTATATAATACCTGCCTTGGTATGTGACTTTAAATATAGCATACAAAAGCGTACGTGTACGACTGCAAATAGATGAATTGACCAAATTACTTCAACATGAGAACCTTATTTCAATATTTCCTTTTATCAGTTTTCATTTCTTGTCTGACTTGCAATATGGTGTGGGCGTGGGAAGGAATGGATATGCCTCGGCTGCACGTGGACGGGCGGTACTTGAAAGATCCCCATGGGAATATTGTAACGTTGCATGGCTTTGCCCAGACTTTCTCCCCTTGGTTTAATGAACAAGGAACCCAGTGGACGAATTATGACGTAGATGGATGCCTGGAATACAATAAAGGAATCTTGGATGGGGTAATGGCTGCCGGATGGAAAATGAATTTTGTCAGACAGCACATGGATCCGTACTGGTCTAATGCACCTGGTGTGTCAACTGATGGTGAGCATGATATTTCAGCATTCAGTTTCGAGCGGTTCAAGACCTACCTCGATCAGGTGTTTGTTCCAATGGCCGAGTATGCCATTTCCAAAGGTTTGTATGTGGTTATGCGTCCACCAGGTGTGTGCCCCGAAGAAATAGCCGTTGGCGATGAGTATCAGGAATACCTGCTCAAAGTTTGGGGTTATGTGGCTCAGCATCCTATATTGAAAAACCATCCCAATATTATGTTTGAGCTGGCCAATGAGCCGGTGCGTATTCTGGGACCTGATGGTGCCTATGGATCCGGTACGCAAGGTCATTTCGACAACCTGAAGACCTACTTCCAAGCCATTGTAGATACCATACGTACCCATGCAGATAATATCCTTTGGATTCCTGGCTTGGGCTGGCAATCGCAGTACCAAGGCTTTGTTGCCAATCCTATAGAAGGCCAAAATATTGGCTATGCTATTCATGTGTATCCAGGTTGGTTCAATAGCGGAGAGGGCTACGCCCCCTTTCAGGAAGGCTGGGATAAACAGATAAAGCCAGTAGCCGATTTTGCACCCGTTATGGTAACCGAGATGGACTGGGCACCAGAGAAATACAATGCGTCTTGGGGCAAGGGAATTACCGGTACAGCTGGTGGAGAGGGGTTTGGTGCCAATTTCAAGAAGATTACGGATGATAGTGAGAATGTTAGCTGGCTCTTTTTCACTGAGCCGCACAGGCTAAAAGATTTTACAGGTGAGCCTCCTGGCGAGGGAGAGGATTATACTTTTCTGAACGACCCGCAAGCATGTCCGTGGCCAATCTATCAGTGGTTTGAGGAGTATGCTCTCCAAGAATATCCAAGACCGGAATTTTCCTATCAGTCGCACAGTGACAATGGAGATGGCACCTATACCAATCCAGTTATTTTTGGCGACTTCCCCGACCCTGATGTGATCAGAGTAGGAGATGTGTATTACATGGTATCCACTACTATGCACATTTTTCCCGGAGCCACTATTTTAAAATCCTATGACCTCGTGAACTGGCAGTATTGTAGTAATCCTCTGGAAAGAATCGAAAACACAGCCTGCTTCAATCTGGATGGCTGCGACCGCTACGGCAAGGGCCAGTGGGCCACTAGTCTTCGATATAAAGAGGGTATTTTTTATCTGCTTTTTACCACGCTGGATGAAGGCAGCTACCTGTTGACCACCACTGATCCCGAAGGTGTCTGGGAAAAAAATAAACTTGAGTCTAGTTTCTATGATCCAGGGCTGTTCTTTGACGATGACGGAAAGACCTATGTGGTATATGGTATTAATGAAATCAGGATTGCCGAGCTGGACGAAGATTTTAATAAGGTTCCGGGACAAGATAAACTAGTGTATACTGCTACCTTTCGTGATGGACTGGAAGGGAGCCATATGTACAAAATCAATGAATATTATTACATCTATGCTACCTATGGGGGTTGGCCAGCTTTTCAGGTGGCTTTGCGTTCTTCGGATATTTTTGGTCCCTATGAAGAGAAAAAGTTGCTGGAAGATGACAATATCCATCAGGGAGCACTGGTCGAAACTCAGACAGGTGAGTGGTGGACCATGCTCTTCTATGATAAAGGAGCTTATGGAAGACTCCCCAACTTGCAGCCCGTAACATGGGTAGATGGCTGGCCAGAGCTAGGGCAGGACGGACAAGGTGTGACCACCTATCGTAAACCTGACGTGGGACGGGAATATCCCGTTACTCCATTGCCTACCAACGATAACTTCAGAGCTTATCAGCTGGGAATGCAATGGGGCTGGAACCACAATCCGGACAACTCCAAATGGTCCTTGCTTGAGCGTCCGGGTTATCTGCGACTAGGAACGGTTGATGTAGTGGATAGCCTCCACAAGGCCAAAAACACCCTTACTCAAAGGGTTCTTGGGTACCAACATGACTTGGATCACTCTTATGGTACAATCAAGATGGAGATTGGCAACATGAAGGAAGGCGATGTTGCCGGGATTGCTATATTTCAGGATCCGTATGCCTACATTGGAATTGAAGTAATGGATGGGGAAAAGACCATTGTGATGTATAATGATGATGTCCTGCATACGGGGCCGGTAGTGAGTAACGAGGTGGTTTATTTACGTGCTGTTACCAGCTTCAACTCCAGTAAAGCCAGCTTCTATTACAGTCAGGACAATGAAACCTATACCAAACTTGGAGATGACCTGTCCATGCAATTTCACCTTTCGGTATTTACAGGGAATAAGTTTTGCCTTTTTAACTATGCCACCCAGCAAACTGGAGGGTATGTCGATATAGACTGGTTTAGTACGGAAAAGACCTTTGCCGAAGATCAGTTTTATGATGATTCATTCGTAGGATATAATGAAGAATCACTGACGCTGGTAGATTTGGAAATTGATAATACCGAGCTGTTTTTGCTAACGGGCAGCATCTCAGCTATCAGTGTAAAAGCGATATATGCCGATGGACGTAAAGAGGACATCAGTATTGGGGCTGAATATACCAACCACAACCCGGATGTAGTGCAGGTGTCAAATGGGCGGGTAATGGCCAAAGTGGACGGTGAAGCCCTTATCACTGTTAGCTACAAGGGTCCCTTAGGCCATAGCATGAGCAAAGATATCAACTTGGTTTCTTCTACTTTCCCTTTGGTTAGTGGTTTGTTTGATCCGAAAATCTATGCGGAAGGTACTTTTGATGAGGTCACTAAAACATTGCATACCGGGCAGTGGGGTTTCGGAGGCTGGGAGTATGATGGTATTGACCTGTCGGGATATAAGACGTTGGTGATAAGGCTTGGTAGTGAAAACAGGGCAGATGTCCAGTTCAAACTTTTTGATGGAAGCAGCTACTGGGGAAGCCCGGCTAGCTTTGCTTTTGAAAATACCAGAGAGGTGGTAGTAAGCCTTCACCATACTACCAAAGAGGACGGTACGCCATTGAATCCGGGTCATATCTATATTGCCGGTTTTTGGTCAAATGGCAGTAATCCTTTCGTGATTGACACTGTGTTTTTATCTAACTCCCGGGAGTACGACCCTCCAACTCTGCTGATCATGAACACAGATGGTGCTTCCTTGGCAGAGTTAAATGAATTTAGCTATCTACCGGAGTTTTCATCTTCGGAACCTTCGGCGAGTCAGGTGGTCGTAGTGAGTGGGTATAATTTGACTGAGGGCGTTGACATGCAGGTGTCCGAAAATTATGAAATTTCTCTAGAAGAAACAGTCGGCTATGTAGAAAATATGAAACTAGACCCTGACAACAAGGGCGAATTAGAAGAAACTCAGGTTTATGTTCGTATGAAAGCCGGGCTAAGCAGCGGGACATACACCGGCAATCTATTGCTGACATCCCCAGGAGCTTTCGATAATATGGTTGCATTGTCCGGAACTGTTGAAGGAGAGGTAACTGCTTTGAAGCCTCTGGCAGAGAAAAATAAAAAAGTGGTGCGTGTAGAATATTTTACACCGTTAGGGAGGCAGGTTGACTCCATAGAGACTCGTAGTGGCCTCTTCATTATAAGAGAGTTCTTCTCGGACGGAACAATCACTGTCAAGAAGATTTTTATAATGGATTAAGAACTAAAAGGTAGTGGGGCATGTGTCGAAAGGTTGAAGCAGAGGAATGTCCCATTCTTGGGGGGACACACTCCTTTAAGCAGCATCTTGCACTTTTAGCTGATGCAGAATTTAATAGAACTAATTGAATATTTAGAGTAATTGGATTGGTGATCCTTATACCTAGCTTTATTGATCGTAAAACATTCAATATCCCCCTAGGTAAAATCATGTAAATTGAATAAAGAACTATGAACAAACTTTACTATCTGTTAATGCCACTTTCTGCAATGCTGTTGAATATTAGCATTGCCTATAGCCAAACTGTTAACATCGATTTGAATACCACCCACCAAACTATCAGAGGATTTGGAGGGATACATATCAATAGTTGGCAAGGAACAGCATTCAACGAAGATTTGCAGCAAAAGGCATTCGACAATGCACCTGGAAAAATAGGTTTATCCATGTTCAGGTTGAGGATCGATCCTGATAAGAATGGCTGGGCTTCAGAGTTGCCAATAGCACAATATGCCTACAACAAGGGCGCAATCGTTTTTGCTTCTCCCTGGAACCCTCCGGCGCACATGCGGGAAGTGCTGCGGGAAACAGAACATGGCACTGATTACGTGCTTTTGGAAGAATTCTACGATGATTATGTGGACCACCTCAATGATTATATTGACTACATGGAAAATAATGGCGTGCCGTTATATGCTGTTTCTGTTCAAAATGAGCCTGATTGGCATAGCTGGACGGCGTGGACATCTCAGCAAATGCTGAAATTCGTAAAGGAAAATGCCCAAAACATCAATGCAAGGGTTATTGCACCTGAGTCGCTTCAGTATAGAAGGGAAATGTCAGATCCACTGTTGAACGACCCTGTGGCCAACGGAAATTTTGATATTTTGGGTACGCATCTTTATGGCACACCCAAGTCTAATTTTTACTATCCCCTTGCTTACGAGAAAGGTAAAGAAATATGGATGACAGAGCATATATACGGGAGCGATAGTCCTGAGGTGAATGATTGGAACATGGCACTTGATTTCGCTGAAGAGATCAATCTTTGTATGGATGCCAATATGAGTGCGTATGTCTATTGGTATATCCGAAGGTTTTATGGCCTTATCGATGACATCGGCAACATTACCGACAAAGGTTATGTGATGTCACAGTTTTCGAAGTTTATTCCTTCAGGTGCTGTTCGGGTAGGCGTTGATAATTTTAAGGTGAATGATATGGTGAATGTTACTGCCTATAAAACGGACACTTCTTTTACTATGGTGGTGGTAAATAAGAGTTTTGGGAATACCAATTTGACTTTTAACATTCCGGATACCGATTTCGAAACAATGACCCAGTTTACTACTTCTTCGAGCAAAAAGGTTGTGAATGACGGCGATATCACCATTTCTGGTAATTCCTTTTCTGCTACTATAGATGACAGGAGCATTACTACCTTCACAACCCATTCAGCGAGTGGAGGAAAGCATGGAAATATCGCACCGGTTGCTTCTGCAGGAGAAGATATGGAGTGGATAGACGAAAATGGAGTTGGTGAAGTGGTCGTAGTGTTGCCGGGGTCTGAAAGCTATGATCCGGATGGAGAGATTGTAAACTATTCCTGGTCAAAAGACGGTCAGCAGATAGCGTGGGAAGCTGATCTTGAATTGACATTAAGCATAGGCGATCATGCTTTCGTGCTTACAGTAACCGACAACGATGGTGCCACACATAAGAAAACGATCAATGTTTCTATTGCTAGTTTAATGAACACAGAGGTATGGCTGGAGGCAGAATGTACGGAAGTAGGGGGGAATTGGATCATACATAAGGATCCTGGCAGTTCAAATGGTGAATATCTCATGGTAAAAGATGGTGTACAAGCTACGGGCGAACCATCTCCTAATAGTGCCGATCATTTGGTGTATCACTTTTACGTACCCGAAGAGGGCAACTACAAAATATGGGGAAGGGCGCTGGCACCGTCGGCTGATGACGATTCGTTTTGGGTACGTGTTAATGAGGAGGATTGGGTGAACTGGAACGGGATTCAGGGCGGTAGCTCTTGGCAATGGGACGATGTTCACGGTGGATCAGGGGAAGCAATATTGTATGCACTCGATAGTGGCAACCATACGCTTACAGTTACTTATAGGGAAGATGGGGCCGGAATTGACAAGTTCTATATCACCAACACAGGAAAAGTGCCTGCTGGCATGGGAGAGCTGGCAGATAATTGTGAAAGCGTTACGGGCATTGAAGCTGACATCAAAGCAGCAGATAAAAATATCATAATATTCCCCAATCCAGCAAAATCGATCCTGCACATCGAAAGTGTACGTCCATTTAATCGCTTGTACATATATAATGTAAGCGGCTCCCAAGTAGAAGAAAGAGAGTTTGCCAATGGAAGCACAGTGGCTGAACTATCCATAGATCATCTTCCCAAAGGGATGTATTTATTGCGGGTGCTTGATGGAAACCAATCTGTAGTGATTAAACTGATGGTGGAGTGATGGGTATTTGATCAAGGAAATCTCTGGACATTTGATAAATAATCGGTAGAAAAACGTGAACATTGAATAAATATGATTGAAGGAAAGCAGTATCTTCTTAAAAGAAGATGCTGCTTTTCCACCTATTTAGAATTAATAACTATTACACTAACTAACCATGAAAAGATTGATGATTTTCCTTGCCGGATTCCTGATACTAGGATTTGCCGGTACAGCACAGCATTATGACAAGCTGGCCCCTAAAGGTTTTGACCAGGTGCGCACCGGCATTGCCATCGGTAAGATAGACACCATTACATACGCTTCTAAAACGGTAGGTACAAACAGAAAGGCGCTGATCTATACGCCCCCGGGTTACTCAAAAAATAAGAAATATCCAGTGTTGTACTTGCTGCACGGTATCGGGGGCGATGAAATGGAATGGTTGAACGGAGCCAATCCGCAAGTTATCCTGGATAATTTGTACGCTGATAAAAAGCTCCAGCCGATGGTAGTAGTGATGCCCAACGGACGGGCGATGGCCGATGACAGGGCAGGAGGCAACATTTTCACACCCGAGAAGATCGAAGCTTTTGGTAACTTTGAGCGAGATCTGCTGGATGACCTGATCCCGTTTGTTGAAACGAATTATCCGGTTTTGAAGGATCGGGAGAACCGGGCCATTGCGGGACTTTCTATGGGAGGCGGGCAATCCCTGAATTTCGGACTGGGCAACCTGGATAAATTTGCATGGGTAGGCGGCTTTTCGTCTGCACCCAACACCAAGGCACCTGAAATGCTGCTTCCAAACCCGGAAGAAGCAAAAAGCAAACTGAAACTGCTTTTTATTTCCTGTGGTGATGAAGACAATCTAATGGGGGTCAGCCAACGGACGCATGACTATCTCTACCAGCACGGTGTCCCGCACGTGTACTACGTGGAGCCGGGTGGCCACGATTTTAAGGTTTGGAAAAATGATTTGTATGTTTTCAGTCAGTTCCTTTTCAGACCAGTTGATAAATCTTCTTTTACAAAGCAAACCGTTCTGGGAACCCCAGCCGCTACCAATATTCGATCAGCGAGATACCCCCAGGTAATGCCCGACAATCGGGTTATTTTCCGTGTAGATGCACCCGAGGCGCAGAAAGTCCAAATTGATCTGGGCCGTAAGTATGACATGGTGCAAGATACCAGCGGAACCTGGACTGCTACAACTGATTCGATAAGCCGGGGCTTTCACTACTACTCTCTGATAATAGATGGAGTAGCCGTGGCCGATCCGGCAAGCGAAACTTTTTACGGAATGGGCAGAATGGCCAGCGGCATCGAAATCCCTTACCGGGAGGGTGATTTTTATGCGTTAAAGGATGTGCCACATGGAGATATACGCATGAAGCGCTACTTCTCGCCAGTAACCAACACATGGAGAAGGATGTTTGTATATGCGCCTCCGGGATATGATGCATCAGCAAACGAAAAATACCCTGTTTTGTATCTACTGCATGGTGGCGGTGAGGATGAAAGAGGATGGTCTAGGCAAGGACGTACAGACCTTATCCTGGATAACCTGATTTCCGAGCAAAAAGCCAAACCTATGCTGGTGGTGATGATGGATGGTAATATAAACGCTCCGGGTTTCTCAGAACAATATCTGCGCACTTTTGAACGAGAACTGAAAGACGCTGTGATTCCTTTCGTTGAAAGCAACTACCGTGTGGCCGCAGGCGCTGAAAACCGGGCATTGGCGGGATTGTCAATGGGCGGCATTCAAACCCTGTACGCTGGTGTCCGCAATACAGACATGTTTGCGCATCTGGGCGTCTTTAGTTCAGGATGGCTGGCCAACCAGCCGGAACGTTCTGAGCCGGAATATGCTTTTATGAAAGATAATGTCGACAAGATCAATAAAAACCTAAAGTCATTCTGGATCGCAATGGGGGGCAAAGAAGACATTGCCTATGAAAACTGTAAGCTTATGCTTTCAAAATTCGACGAAATAGGCGTGAAGTATAATTACAGTGAATATGAAGGCGGACATACGTGGCCGGTTTGGCGACACGATCTGTATTCCTTCGCACCGCTGCTATTCAAGTAGCTGGTTTGAATGAAATTACTGGTTGTTTAATCGTTGAAGGCTACCTTCACTACGTGCTATTATTTATCAAATAGCGTAACGTTGGATGAAAATTATGTAACATAAACTAACGGATGTAACACCCGATATAACATTGGTTACATCAGAGGGTAAGGCTTTTGCCTTTCTTCTCTATCTTCGTTTAAAAGGCCAGCCATCAAAGGTTGAGTGATTAAGTCAGGAGGGAAGTGAAGCCGACGTTGTCCACTTAAATTGCCCTCTGTTATTTGTATCGAACAATTTCGCAGAGGGAAATTTAAAAAGAACCCTGAATGAGGAAGGTAGTCTTATAAAGACGGCGTCAGAGGCATCTTTAAGGCTTTTACGGCCAGAGAAGTGTTTGTCAGGATAGTGCCCGTAAACGATTTCGAAGTAAAAGAGACGGTTTAATCAGATTGGTTATAAAGCGCTAGATAGGTATAGTTTGGAGTTCCGCTATCAAAAAAGCAGAGAACTGTTTTCTCAATATATCTTTTGGAATTCCGATTATAATCAGGTTTCAATTATTTCTGGATATACTATATTTTAAAAATGAAACGACTTCTACCAATTGATACATATAATGAACATTAAAGAGGAACACAACAGAGTGCCAGGCCGGGTGTGACAAAAGCAAAAATATGAATTAACCTAAAACAACCGCTATACATGAAAAAGCTATTACTATTAGTCTCGTTCACGCTGATAAGTCTTTCCTTATTTGCGCAAACTGTTATTGAAAACCCTCGATATGCCGCAACGACGGCAAACTATGTAAAGATTACAAAGATTGAGCTACAGGATACCTTAACTAAAATCGATTTCGAAGTTAGCTATTTTCCCAACTGGTGGATTCGGGTTTCATCCAGCGAAACCTACATTCAGAATAGTAACGGTGGAGATAAGTATTATGTAAAAAGAGCCGAAGGGATAAAATTAGATGAAAATCATTGGACGCCTGAAAGTGGGATGAACAAATATACTTTGTATTTCCCTCCAATAGAAAAGAATATTGAAAAGATCGATTTTCTTGAGGAATCGTGGAAAATATATGATATTGATATCAGGGGAGGAAAACCTATGGCATCAATAATTCCAGCTGAAATTCAAGGTAACTGGCTTAAAATAGATGGCAGTAATGAATGGGATTATGGTGTTTTTGAGGATAAGATTATTTATAAAGATGAAGTCTGGAAAAACGTACTGGTAACTAGTAAAGGGAAAAATTACCGTCTGATCCTGAAGAATGACGATGCCCACGAGGAGCTATTTATTAAAAAGAAAAAGGACAAACTTTTAATAGGGAATTCCCCTGATGATCTGCACCTGTACAGTAAATCGAAGACTTATAAATCTACTTATGTGCTCGAAAATGATGAGGAGTTTAAGCTTCCCGTGTTCAATGCTGACACTGCCATTTACAAAGGATATATTAAAGGATATCATCCTAAAATGGGGAAGACAGGAATGGTGTATGTTGATAATATTTTAACCCAGGAACAAAATTCCCATTTAATTGAGATTGCCTCCGATGGTAGCTTTCAGTGTAAAATCCCCATGATTTATCCACAGGCGGTTTATGTTCGAATACTGCCAGTGAATGAAAGTATTTTTTTAGAGCCTGGCGGGGAAACCTTTCATTACATCGACTTTTCTGAATACGTAGAACCTTTTAAAAGCCGAAGAGATAGAGATAAACGCCCTAGGAAATCCCTCTTTATGGGTGCCGCTGCCAAGATCAATAAGGAGCTACAGGCTGCGGATTCTATCAACTATTTCGACCATGGTGAAGCTCGAAAAAATATCCTGGAAATGACAGGTCAGGAGTATAAAGCCTACTGTCTGGATATTATGGACAAAGAGAAAGATGCCTTGAATCGGTTTGTTGAATCAACAGGCATGAGTCAAAAATCCCTTCAGCTGAAGCATATGCAAATTGCATTCAGGGCTTATCAAAACATCCTCTCCTATAACATGACACGGGAATCTGCTTACCGTGAGAAAAATAGTGTTCCAAGAGACCAACGCGAAATACCCTTAGAGGCCGAAGTTTTCGAGCCGGCCTATTATGATTTTATCCGTCAGGCTGATCTGAACAATCCGATTTCCGTATTAAGTGAAGCATACAATATCTTAATCAATAGAATCAGCTACTCTCCTAGTGTGACGCCAAAGGCCGGCTATTCATTTATCACAATGAAAGATTTCCTGGCGCAAAAAGAGATAATGTTGTCCGAAGAAGAAGAAAGGATGTTTGATGAAATTATTGCGTGCAATGATCATGTATGCATTGAAGAAACCTTAAAAAGCCTTGATGCCATTTGGGCGCCCTTTTTAGAAAAGCATGGAGAACTTATTGCTTCCAATACACAAGATGGGTACCATCAAGTTAAATTGAAAAACTTAAACGAATACTTTGGGCTGGAAAATGGGTTTGTCACAGATATCATATATGCACAACACCTATCCGGAAAGATGCGCGGTGCACAAAAAGCGTTGACAGCGGAAGAAGAGAAAGATGTCCGAGAAAATATTACCCATCCTTTTATTGCTAACCACTTAATACAACAAAGCGACGCATTAGAAAAAACTATTGCCGCTAAGTTGGAAGCCAATAAGACTAAAACAGGCTATGTAATCAATGAAACACCAAAAACAGAAGGGGATAAATTGTTTGCTGCCATCACGGAAAAATACAAGGGAAAAGTAGTGTTTGTCGATTTCTGGGCTACCTGGTGCGGCCCCTGCCTTCGTGGAATGGAAACGATGAAGCCCTTGAAAGAAGAATTGAAAGACCAGGATATTGAGTTTGTCTATATCACAGATCCAAGCTCTCCCGTAGATACATGGAACATGATGGTGCCTGATATAAAAGGGGAGCACTATAGGGTTAGCGAAGATGAGTGGAATCATTTTGCGTCAAAATTTAATATCAGTGGCATCCCACACTATGTTTTGGTTGACAAAGACGGCACTGTAGTAGACGACAAGGTCTACTTCGCCTCCTCCAATGGAGAGTTAAAGAAATTGTTTGATAAGTATCTTAAAAACTAATCGAAAAGGATAAATGGACATGACACGTAAATTAATTTCTCGCTTGACGTTGCGTGTGGCTAATACTAATATCTAATATCTAACACCTAAAGTCTAATATCTAAAGTCTAAAGTCTAAAGTCTAATATCTAAAAATCGAATATCTAATAAATTTAAATTAATAAAAATGACTAAAATTAAGTTTGGATTTGATCCATTGAAAAACAGGCAGGCTATTGCCATGTTTGTTTTTATGATGATGTTTTCTTTTATGGGACTAGATGGAAACTGCCAGTCCAGTAAAAAGCTGGCAAAAAATGCGCCTGTGTTTTCGGATTTTATCTACGAAGGCAAAGATCAGGTTTATATAGACAATCCTTTGAAAGAAGATGAGTTTTATACTCCTATTTTACAAGGTTGTTACCCCGATCCTTCTATTGCTCGCAAAGGAGATGATTATTATTTGGTAGCCTCTTCTTTTGCTTTTTTTCCAGGTGTGCCAATCTTTCATTCAAAAGACCTTGTAAACTGGACGCAAATTGGTCATGTCCTGGACAGGCCTTCTCAATTGAATGTGACAAATTCGGGAATAAGTGCTGGTATTTATGCGCCCGCTATTAAGTATAACAAGTATAATGACACCTTCTATATGATTACTACCCAGTTTTCAGGAGGTTTCGGGAATATGGTTGTAAAAACCAAAGATCCTTTGAAGGGTTGGAGCGATCCTTATAAACTGAAATTCGGTGGAATTGACCCATCCTTATTTTTTGATGACAATGGCAAAGCTTATGTAATTCACAACGATGCGCCAGACGAAGGAAAGGAACTATACAGGGGACATAGGGTAATTAAGATTTGGGATTATGATATGGAAAAAGACCAGGTAATTGCGGGCACCGACAAGATTATCGTTGATGGAGGCGTTGATATCACCAAAAAACCTATCTGGATCGAAGCACCTCATATCTATAAGAGAGACGGAAAGTATTATTTAATGTGCGCTGAAGGAGGAACCGGTGATATCCACAGTGAGGTGATTTTTGTAAGTGATAACGCCAGAGGGCCATATAAACCAGCACCGGGTAACCCAATTTTGTCTCAAAGACACCTAACCCCTCATAGAGCGAACAAGGTAGACTGGGCGGGCCATGCCGATTTGATCGAAGGACCTGACGGTAAGCACTACGGGGTTTTCCTGGCTATTCGTCGAAATGAAGAAGGAAGGGTTAACTCCGGTCGTGAGACATTCATATTGCCTGTTGATTGGTCGGGTAAATTTCCTGTTTTTGAGAATGGTCTTATCGCTCTGGAGCCAAAGTTGAAGATGCCTGAAGGCGTTACAAATAAAACCGGGCAAGATGGCTTCTTCCCTAATGGCAACTTTACATTCAAAGATGATTTCTCTGGCGAAAAGCTGGATTACCGTTGGATTGGCCTGAGGGGTCCACGTGAAGAGTTCGTGGCGAATACAAAAAAAGGTTTAGGAATCAATCCCTTCAATGTGAACCTGAAAGAGGTTAAACCTACTTCAACGCTTTTTCACAGACAGCAGCACAGGAATTTTTCATACACAGCCACAATTGACTACAAGCCCGCATCTGAAAAGGATTTGGCAGGAATTGCGGCCTTGCAAAGTGAAAAGTTTCACTATGTTTTTGGTATAACTAAAAAAGGAAAAGACACTTATCTGCTGTTGGAAAGAACAGAGAACGGAAAGTCTACCACTATTGCCAGCACTAAAATAGATGTCAAGAAGCCTGTTCGCCTACAGGTGACGGCAGAGGGAGATAAGTACAGGTTTAACTATTCAACCAACGGAACTGACTTTGAAAACCTTGGCGGCACGGTTTCAGGAGATATCCTGTCAACTGATGTGGCAGGAGGATTTACAGGTTGCCTGATTGGCTTGCATGCCACTACAGCCAACGAGGCTAAGCCTTAAACTTCATTTCATTTGGGAGGACCGCCTAGGTATTTCGGTTCCTCCCGGTTGAAAAATAGAAGGTCGCGATATAATAAGAAAGTACAGACAGAAGTATCTAATTTCCAAAAGCTGATGTCTGGCATTTTAAGGTTAGATTAATAATCTATAGCCTGCTAGTTTTAAAACTGCACAGATAACGTCCCTTTAGATTTAGAGGGGTCTTTTAGGTATTGAATAGTAATCAACAACCGGTTGTGTGAATTAAATGATATAGGTAAAAATCATAGAAAATTAGACCATTTAAACCCTCTCTCTTTAGGAGAGGGTATGGGTGAGGTCTAAAGAAAAGACTAATTTTCAATGATTTTTGATTGTAATAATGATTTCACACAACGGGTTACTGATATTTTTTTATGCACCGTGTAATAATACTGTATCACAAAAATGAAAAATTATATGCCAAAGTTTTCCCTTCTCATAATTGCAATGTTCATCGCTTTTGGTTCCTATGCGCAATCCAACTTTAGCAGTAAATTGATTGGTGTGGGTGTGGTAGTATCCGACCTGGAGCGATCTTTAGATTTCTATATCAATGGCATTGGCATGGTAAAGACCGGAGGCTTTAGTTTGGATGAAGATTTTACAAAACGTTCAGGCCTTTCCGATGGTGTGCCTTTTTCAATAACCGTATTAAAACTCGAAGATAGTCCTGAAGCCAATGAATGGAAGCTAATGAGTTTTGGCAAAAAAGCCTCTCATCCAAAACAGGATTTTATTCAAGATGATGTAGGCATGCAATACATTACCATCAATGTGAAAGCACTAAAGCCAGTCATACAAAGATTAAAGCAAAGAGACGTACCATTTTTGGGAAGTACACCTACTCCTTTAAACGACAAATTACAGTTCTTGCTGGTACAGGATCCTGATGGCAATTTTGTAGAATTAATTGGCCCCATGGAATAACCAACATTGACCTAACCACACCCTAGCTTTGTTGATAGTAAAACACAAAATGCACATGAAAAACAATCTCTTTCAATTCGGTTTTCTCACATTCATTTATCTCTTTATGAGCCTGACCGCTCAAGGGCAAAGTGCAAAGAACCCTATCATTCATGCCGACGTTCCTGACATGTTTATGCTCCGCGTGGGCGATACCTACTACATGAGCAGTACTACCATGCACATGAGCCCGGGGGTACCCATTATGAAATCGAAAGATCTGGTGAACTGGGAACTTGTCAGTTATGCCTATGATACCTTAGCGGATATAGACGAACTAAACCTTAAGAACGGTAAAAGCACTTACGGCAGAGGATCCTGGGCAAGTGGGATCCGTTACCACAACAATACTTTCTACGTGTCCACATTTGCCGGCACCACCAATAAAACCTATATCTTTTCCACAAAAGATATAGAAAATGGTCCGTGGCAGGTTCAGAGCTTTGCACCTGCTTATCACGACCATACCATTTTCTTTGATGAAGATGGCAAGACTTATATGATTTGGGGAGGAGGTGAATTGAAGATGGTGGAACTTAAGGATGACCTCTCAGGCGCGAAAGAAGGAACAGAAAGGGTGTTGATAGAAAATGCAACGGCTCCGGCTGGTCCCAATGTGATGCTTCCCGCCGAAGGTTCACAGCTCTTTAAAGTGAATGGAAAATACTACCTCTTTAATATTTCCTGGCCACAGGGTGGCATGCGCACTGTGATAATACACCGGGCAGATAAAATCACAGGGCCTTACGAAGGCAGGGTGGCGTTACAGGATAAAGGTGTGGCCCAAGGAGGCCTGATCGATACACCTGATGGAGAATGGTTTGCTTACCTATTCCGCGATTATGGTGCAGTGGGCCGTATCCCATACCTGGTTCCGGTACAATGGGAAGATGGCTGGCCTGTGCTGGGTGTCGATGGCAAAGTGCCGGATCAACTTGAGCTTCCCGCCAGTAAAGGGCTCATGCCGGGAATTGTGGCTTCAGATGATTTTGAGCGTGCAAAGGGTGAACCGGATTTGCCCTTGGTGTGGCAGTGGAACCACAACCCTGATAATGAGAATTGGGCTGTTGATGGACGAAAGGGCTATCTCCGATTGACTACAGCTCGAATCGATACCTCTTTCTTAATGGCCCGGAACACTCTAACCCAGCGTACTATCGGGCCTGAAAGTACTGGTGTCACGGCTATCGATGTTTCGAAAATGAAAGAAGGTGATTTTGCTGGTTTGGCACTGTTGCAGAAGAATTACGGATTGGTTGGTGTCAAATTTGAGAACGGCACAAAATATATTGTGATGGAAAAGGAGGAATCGGAAAATTTGGAAGAAGAACGGGTGCCGCTCAATCAAAAGACCGTGTACCTGAAAGCGGAATGTGATTTTAAAGAGCGTAAAGATTTGGCAAAATTCTTCTACAGTCTCGACGGAAAAAACTGGAAACCCATAGGATCTGATCTCAAAATGTCTTATACGCTCCCACATTTTATGGGCTATCGTTTCGGATTATTCAATTATGCTAGCAAAACGCCCGGTGGATTTGTCGATTTTGACTATTTCCACATAAGCGACAGCATTTCTGATTGGAAATAATAGGGATTTCAAAGCCATAGGTATTGAGAGATGTATATGGCTTTACCCCAATAACGTGTTTATGCATCCTGCTGAGAACTTTAAATGGGTGGGATTTTATTTAGATGATTTCTATGAAAAAACTTTACCCTTTACTACTAATACTCATTTTAGGTTTTATACCCCTTAAAATCTTTAGCTGGCCAGGCATGCCGGTGCCTCCATTACACGTAGATGGACGCCATCTGAAAGATGATTGTGGAAATAATGTGATACTGCATGGAGTAGCTGTTACGCCCAGCCCATGGTTTAATGGATGCATGTATGGGTTTAGTACTAAATATTGTACCTGGGATAATTATGATGTTCAGGGAGCTTTAGATTACAACAAGGCTGTCATGGACAAGCTTACCAACACTGAAGAAGGATGGTATTTGAGCTACATCAGGCTCCATGTCGATCCTTACTGGACTAATAATCCCGGGCCTCCAATTCCGGAAAACGATATATCAAGGTTCAATTATGATCGATTGGTTCAATATACTGATGAGGTGATTGTTCCTTTGGTAGAGCATGCCAAAGAAAGGGGGCTTTATGTGATTTTGCGCCCACCTGGGGTATGTCCTGAGCGTATAGCGGTCAATGATGAGTACCATGAATACTTAAAAACCATCTGGACTTTCTTATCGCAACACCCTGGTTTGAAAAACGCTGATCATCTGATGTTTGAGTTGGCCAACGAACCGATAGAAATACTGGGAACCAATGGTGTATTCGGAAAGTTTGACGACCCTCACTTCGAAGCTTTGAACAACTTCTTTCAACCCATAGTAGATATAATCAGGGACAATGGGGCAGACAATATAATTTGGATACCAGGCTCAGGCTGGCAGTCACATTACCAGGGATATGTGGATTATCCCATAACAGGCGGCAATATAGGTTACGCTGTACATATTTATCCGGGTTACTGGGGAGGTATCCGAAATTATCAGGCTTTCCAAAAGGGATGGGATGAACATGTGAAGCCTATTGCCGATATAGCACCAATTGCTATTACCGAAACGGACTGGGCACCAGAGGGATATGGTGCATTCGGTGTTGCTTCTACCGGTGTTGCTGGCGGCGAAGGTTTTGGTGCGAACTTAAATTACATCGCCAAACAATCGGGAAACGTGAGCTGGAATTTATTGTCTCCCGATAACCTGATAGATCATGGTGATCCCACTGCGGGTATCGCATACGACAACGATTGGCAAGCTTGTGCAGCACCAGTAAAAAAATGGTTCAGGGAGTACGCCGCTGCTAATATTCCTGCTTGTGAACTTGTGCAAAATGGCGTTTATGAAATTGAACTTAAAACAGACCCAACAAAAGTCCTTGAACTTGAAAACGATACTGAACTGCGTGCTGGTGTCAAGGACGGCTCCCTTTCACAGCGATGGAAGGCAGAAAAGACCGAAAGTGGCTACTGGAGATTTGAATCCCTGCTCAGCAGCACAGACAGCAGCATTAGTTTGGTCAATGGTAGTGTGGAATTGGGTGCTTCTATAAAGCTTTTGCCTTATGATGAGCATGATGTTGGTCAAGAATGGCAGATAAACCAATTGGAAGACGGTTATTATGAAGTGCTCTCAAGGGCTGCTTTAGATCTCGCGCTAAATCGAGGTTGGGATATCTCCAATTGTGCTATGGAAGATAACCAGCTTCTGCAGATCAATGAAACTGCTGAATCAAGCTGTCAGCAGTTTAAGTTTAACTTTATTCCCAATAATCCTGACCAACTGGAGAATCTGGACGATCTGCCTCCAATTACAGGTGTTGCCAGTGATAAAAACAATGGAATTTTGGTCTATCCCAATCCATCAGCCAATGGTGCATTTACCCTTTCAATTCCTTTTGCAGGAAAAGAAAGTTATCAATTGACTATTTTCACCATTGAGGGGAAGAAAATATATGCACAAAGCCACCTTGCTGCTGGTAAAAACCACATAAATGCTAACATTAAAAAAGAATTATATATAATAAAAATCAAAGCTAATCAATACAATACTTCCTTGAGGTTGGTGATTAACTAAATAATGCCACGAAGACACCAATGCACCAGATTTCTTTATGATTTTACCTGGTGTTTTTTTCTCTTCTTTGAGTCTTTGTAGCAAATAGGTTCATGTAAAAGACAAAGAAAATGACCGCCGTCTAAGACGGTGGGTTTATAGGTTAAAATAAAGTTTAAATGCGCTCTTTTCTTGAGCCTTTTAAATAATCAGTCATAGGATTCCCTATGTATTTGGGCTTAACTAAGAACTGGAACTTGTAAAGTGAATTAGCGTGAAACGACAAATAGAAAGGACAATATGGATGTTTTAACTTTTCGAAGAACGATTTTTTTGAAGTTTATCCTATCTATTCTGATGGCTTCGACCAGCTCAGATACTTTTGCCCAATATAGTATAGATAGCATTTCTTTAGAAGGTGATATAACGAAATGGTATGACCAACAGCTAGGGTTGCAACACACAGTACTTCAACATGGCGAATTAGCCTCAATTAGCCGGAAATCTCCGAACTCTCACGCCTATTTTGAGCAAAGTTCCTGGGTCAGTACAAATATTACCTATTGCGACCAGACCTTCAGTGATATTCCTGCCCTGTACGATATTGAAAATGACAAATTGATCATAACAAACAACTTGGGGACATCCTTTGCTGCTTTTCCGTTGGAGTTGCGCAAAGATCTGGTTGATCGTTTTGAAATGGAGGGTGCCCGGTTCATTTACGTAAATGAAGCAGTCAGCTGGCATCAAAAAGGATTTTTTAAAGCTGTTTATGAAGGAGAATCCATCGACTTATTGAGTAAAGTATTTAAAAGACTTGAATTTAAATATGGTATACTCACTTACAAACAGACGGAACATTATTTTCTAAGAAAAGAAGGCCAGTATCACCGCCTAAAAAGGCTTTCAGGGCTTCTCAAGCTATTCCCGGAACATAAACGTGACATACGACAATACAGAAAAGAGCTTTCGCTGCGGCGGATAGATGATCCCGCAAACGAAGGGAAACTGGCCCTGCTTATCAAGTACTGTGAAAATCTGAAAAAATAATGAAGAAACTACTTGTCATACTTTGCATTTTCATCGGTGAACATGCAACAGCCCAAAAGATGCCAGTGGTGACCATTTCTGCGGATTCTGCTACATTTTACCAGGTAGTGGATGCTTTGGAAGAACAAACCGGTTACCGGGTCTTTTACAAAAAAGAATGGATTGATTCGCTGCGCTACGTTTTTTCTTTTTCCCAAGAGCCACTTGATGAGGTGCTGGATGCTTTGATTAAAGGAACTAAGTTGAATTATTATATTGATCATGAACGGGTTTTTATCACAAATGATGTGCGTGTATTAACTACACCCAAAATAGCCGAACTATTGGAAATCAGGCCTTCCGAAATTCAAACAAATGTGGAGAAAGGCTTGGTCTTTGCCCGGGAATATCGCACAGGAAATGATCAAGGGCTTAGCCCGGAGAATAGGGTTTTTGAAATAGGGGACAGGCGAAAGTTGGTCGCCGGAAGTAGGGTCACAATCGCTGGCTATGTGAAAGAATGGGAAAATGGCGATCCTGTGTCCGGTGTGCTGGTGTATAGCGAAAAACCTCTGGTCACTACCACAACGGATGAGACAGGGTTTTATTCCATCACCTTACCTGTGGGGAAAAACAAACTATCATATCAACTGGTGGGCATGAAGCCTGCGCAGAGGAGTTTGGTGCTTTTTTCAGACGGACAGTTGAATGTAGAGTTGGAGGCAGACATCATGGCCCTGCAAGAAGTGGTGATTGAATCACGCCGAGGGGAAAATGTCGAAAACATTCAAATGGGCATTGCTAGTATTAACGTGGCCGAAATCAAAAATGTACCGATTGTATTGGGAGAGCGGGATATAATGAAAGTGGCTACTACACTGGCCGGGATCAAAACGGCTGGGGAAGGGGCGGCTGGTTTTAATGTTCGGGGTGGAAAGGCAGATCAGAACCTGATAACCCTGGATGGTGCGCCAATTTATAATACGTCCCATTTTTTAGGTTTTTTTTCTGTTTTCAACTCTGAAACGATTGAAGACATGCAAATTTACAAAGGCAGTATTCCTGCCAGCTATGGTGGTCGCCTATCTTCCGTTATGGATATCTCTTCTCGCAGAGCCAACCGCGATAGTATTTCCGGTTCGGGGGGGTTATCACCTATTACGTCCAAATTGACATTGGAATTGCCGTTGTTTAAAGGAAAGGGGGGGCTGATGCTCGGAGGAAGGACCACTTATTCTAACTGGATTTTAAAAAATATTGATAATGCCGATTTTCAACATAACAGGATTTCATTTTCTGATTTTAACCTCCAGCATGATCTTGATATCAGCCCCAATAGTAAGCTGACTTTGAGCGGGTATTATAGTCTGGACAAATTCAAGATGAATTCTGATACATTATTTTCAGCCTCTGACTTTCGCTATGAGAACAAGGCATTGTCCTTAAGTTTTTTACATCAATTCTCACCAAAACTCTCCTTCAAAACCTCTGTGCTATATTCGGCCTATCAATATGAACTGAGCAATGATTTCTCCCCTGTCAATGCCTTCCGGCAAGATTTTGATATTTCTGAAGGTACCATCAAAAGTGATTTGAGCTACTCCATGTCCGAGCAGCACGAATTTTCTGGCGGTATTGAAGTAAAGAAGATCAAGACCAACCCAGGCAGGAAATTTCCTGAAGGAGAGAAGTCTATCGTGCAAAGACAGGAAACAGTACCAGAGCAGGCCCTTGAATCAGCTGCATTTATTTCTGATCAGTATGATTTAACCCCAAATTTACGTTTGTATGCAGGGGTCAGATATTCAATGTTTACCAACTTTGGTCCCCAGACTATCAATACCTATTTGCCAGGGGCTCCTAAAAATAGTAATACCAAGGTTGATTCTATACAATATGCGAAAGGGGAGAAGATCAAATGGTACGGTGGTCTGGAGCCTCGTATTTCAGCCCGCTTTAAGATCAATAAGGTGTCATCTGTAAAAGGTGGGTATAGTCGAACCCGCCAGTACGTGCACACACTCACTAACAGTGCTTCGTTGTCTCCTACAGATATTTGGCGACTGTCCAGCACTTATCTAAAACCCCAGATTGCCGATCAGTTTTCCTTAGGATATTACCGCAACTTTGATACTGATAAAATAGAAACCTCATTGGAAGTTTACTATAAAAAAATTCAGCATCTCCTCGATTTCAAAGTGGGCTCGGAATTTTTACTTAACCCTCATGTGGAAACTGCAGTCTTGCAGGGGCCGGGAAAATCCTATGGATTGGAGTTGTCGCTGAAGAAGTCGGGCAGGTTAAACGGCTGGATTAATTATACATTTGCGCGTACATTTTTAAGGCTGGACAGTGAATATGGGGAAGAAAGGATCAATGAAGGTGCATACTATCCGACTAATTATGACATTCCGCATGCCGTAAATTTGGTGGCGAATTACAAGCTTACCCATAGGCTCAGCCTCTCCTATAATTTTTCGTTCAGGTCAGGAAGGCCGATAACATATCCCGTAGGAGTTTATGACTATCAGGGCTCTCTTTCGGTTCATTATTCTGACAGGAATTCCTACAGAATCCCCCACTACATGAGAATGGATGTAGGAGTAAATCTGGAAGCAGGCCATAAACTCGGAAAATTTGCTTACAGCTATTGGTCTTTTTCGATATACAACCTTCTGGGAAGGGACAATCCATATTCTGTATTTTTTAATGTAGAAGGGAAGGAGATCAAGGGCTATAAATTAATCGTTTTTGGCGTCCCTATTCCTACTATCACTTATAATTTTAAATTTTGACATGGTGTTTAAAAAAATAGTAATTGTAAGTGTATTAACAGCCTTAGGAATATCCTGTGTCGAATCTTTTAAAATCCAACCCCTGAGTTTTGATAGGGCGATAGTAGTAGAGGGCCGCTTGACCGATGCGCAAGAGGCACAATTCGTGAAGCTCAGCTACACTCGTCCGATAGATGAGGATGAGAACATACCGCTCGCCAATGCCGAGGTTTGGGTGGAAGATTCGGATGGTGGCAGAATAGATTTTAATGAATCTGAACCGGGACTTTATGAAAGTGGAGAAGATGTGGCCGGAGTAGCTGGCAAGCAATACCAGTTGTTTTTTACTACCAATGAGGGGAAGCATTACCAATCTACGATGCAGGAACTTTCGGTCTCACCACCAATAGACAGTATTTACGACGTATATGCAGAGAGGGCAGATAAAAATTCGGCTGAATTAGAAAAAGGCATACAGTTTTTTGTAGATACGCACGACAAAACGAATAAGGCCCAATATTTCAGGTACGAATGGGATGAAACCTACGAAGTGCGTTCCCATTACGCATCTTTTTATGAATATGTAGCCAATCCAGATACCGTAGTGGGCCGCACCGAAGAAGTGAGCCCTTGTTACATATCTGGTAAATCTATCGCTATCAATGTGGGAACGACAACAAACTTAACAGAGAGCCGCCTTTCAGAAGTACCAATCCGATTTATTAGCCATAAAACAGATCACCTTAAATTTGCTTATTCCATACTTGTCAGGCAGTATGCGATCAGTGAGGAGGCTTATAGTTTCTATCGGAAAATTTTGGAGAATAATAATGATAATGGGGCACTCTTTGATAAACAGTTGGGAGTGGTTGCCGGAAATATAACTTCTGTGGGTGATTCCGAAGAAACTGTGCTGGGTTTCTTTGAAGTAGCAGGGGTATCAGAGAAGCGCGCCTTCTTTAAGTTTGAAGAATTAGACAAGCGTTTCCCCTTGCCAGGCCAGGAATATCCTTGCCCGTCTCTACATAATATTTTTACAACAGATAGTCTTGACTTTTACGTACGCGGAAAAGGTTATGCCATTATAAGTGC
>CAMPJM010000004.1 GCA_946886805.1 uncultured Flammeovirgaceae bacterium
AGGCTTAGCACTTCACCTGATGCCAACGCTTCTGAAGGTTCAAATATTTCATATTGAATTTGGTGCTGCTCCCCTGATTTGGTAAGTAGGCCGCCTGTAATTTCAAGAAAATATTTTGCATCTCCCTTTGAAATCAATTCTTCCAATAAGAAAAAGTTCTTTTGTGGAAACTCCTCCTGTGGTTTTAATTTTAAAATGGCAGCTGCGCCAGGTTCAAAAGCTTCTGTTTTTCGAAACATAGTCTGAGCAAAAGCTATTAATTCTTCTTTGGTTTTTAATTTCTTCACCGCCGAACTACAGCCGTCGTCAGCAGGTTTTCCGATTAAGGGGTAGGAGAAATTTTGTGCAATATTATCAATTATGGCTTGTTGGTCATTCTGCCATTCCTTTTCATAAACCAGCCTATGCTTGGCTACCTTAATGCCATTCTTAGCAAGTAGTTCATTGGTTTCGAACTTATTGATGGTAAGCTGAGAACTTTCTATTCCTGATCCGTTATAAGGAATGCCGTACTTCTCCAGCGCGATTTGTACTGCCCCATCTTCTCCCGGTCTGCCGTGCAAAGCTATGAAAACCACATCAACAAGACCTTTCAGATCCTGAAATTCCACCGCTTTAAAATTCTGAATTACCCGGTCTACATATTTTCCTGTAATGGAGGCAGTTTCTTCTTTTATCTGCTTTATAACAGGATGCTGTGATTGCTCGTGATAGTGCCTGATTTTTTCCTTTATATCATCAGCATTGTCTTTGAGCATGACGTTGATCGGTAGAACATATAGTTCATGCTTTTTTTCATTTCCGGTAAGAAAAATAGGAATAGGGCTATATTTAGTTGAAGAGGACAGCTTTTCATAAATATTTCTTCCACTTTCCACAGAAATATGCCTTTCTGAGGAGAAGCCACCCATTATCACGCCAACGCTTATTTTCTTTGATTCTATCTCCTGAAGATTTTTTATTTCTTCATCAAGGGTAGCTAAAAGGGTTTTAATGGCATAATTATGTTTCCCTGTTTTTACTCTTTCTGCCAACGATGTTCTGATGATATAAGTCAGAAACTGCGATGGGTTTAGGCCAATTTCAGCAGCCTGGTGAAAGAAAAAAGAGGAGGGAAGCATCCCCGAAGTTGTATTAGGATCGTTCAGGAAAACCTTGCCTTCAGGAGAAACAAATCCATCAATTCTTGCATACACATTGCAATGCAGTACCTGAAACAACCTGCTGCATTCTTTCCTTATATTTTCAATTATCTCAGCAGATGCATTTATAGGTGTGATTTTTCTACTCATTCCGGGAAGATACTTTGATCGGTAATCAAAAACTTCTTTTCCCTTTATGATTTCAGTAGGGGGTAATGCAATTGGAGTTCCTGCTTCATTTTGTACTACAATACATGAAAACTCCTGCCCCTTAATATAAGATTCGAACAGTAAAGATTCTTCAGCATTTAAGGGGGTGAGGCTTAAAACCCCTTCCTTATAATTGTCAGCAGAATCAAGAAATTCCATTAGTTGATCGGGATGGTAAATAATGCCTTTTGCAGTTTGCACAGGCATGCCTATTCCTTCCCTTATATCGATAAGGTTAATTAAAAATGCCTTTTTTTCTACGGCAGCTTTATTAAACCATTCCTCTTTTGCTATTTCTTTAATAAAGAGGCTTCTGTTGACAGCAGTTTCAAACTCCTGAATATCATTGTTGCTAACAATCGACACACCTATTGACGATCCCTGATGAGGAGCTTTAACCACCAAAGGCAAACCTAAATTTGAAACCAGCGTGTTAAAAAGAGCTTCTCTGTTTGTTGAATTGAGCCATTCAGCTCTGGAAATTACCTCGGACTTCGGGCCTTCAAAATTATAGGCGTTTAATATATTCCTTTGTACAATCTTGTCTATTCCAATTGCTGAAGGTAAAATGCCTGATCCTGAATAGGGGATGTTGTACCACTCAAGAAGCCCTTGTATATTTCCATCTTCTCCATACGGTCCATGTAAAGCCAGAAAAGCAAAATCCATCAAGGAAGAAAACTTTTCAGGTGAGATTTTCGTCCCTACCGTTTTTATTAGTTCCTCAAGTTCACTTTCTTCAAGCTTACCAAGAGACTCTATATACAACTGAAAGTAGTTCGGTGATTCGGGAAGAAAGGCCGCCGGAGGATAGAAGTCCCTAATTGTCCCTTTATAAACATATTCCCAATTTAAATGAATGAAATTTCCTATGCTATCTACAAAAATAGGTACAGGTTCAAAAATTGCTTTATTTAAATTATCATAAACCGTCCTTCCTCCAGCGAAAGAAATCTCGCGCTCCCTGGACTGACCACCAAAAAATATTCCTATTCTCATTTATTTGTTTTTACTGTAGGATTAGACTCTATTTCTCAAAGTATAGCTTTAATATAGGTGGATTCTAATCTTTAATTACGTTCATTTGTTATATCCTGTTAGGATAGATATTTTTCTAAGATCCTTCCTAACGTCAGGATGACAATAGAAGCGACTGATGCGTTTTTTGTCATCCGCCAGTTGGCGGAAGGATCTTGGTCAGTATCTATTCATTAAAATCACCAATTGTCTGCCACTGAATTTATCAAGGCCTGCCATTATAAAATGATTTTTATCCGTTATGTTTCTTTCTACCTATATCCAATCATCTATTAAACATCTGTGTCGCAAATTACTTTGTTCTTTGCCATGCGTCTTGACGTAAATTCTTAGCATCAATATTCCTGTTTGAAAAGATCTCTTCCATTTCATTTATGTTCATGGAATTATTTGCAGGCTCAATTGTAAGACCATTAATCAAGTAACTTTTTAGTTTTTTTTCTTCTTGCATAACAATTGAATAGTCAAAATATTTGGCAAAATCTTTTAATGCTTGCAATGCTCTTTTGCTCTTGTATTTTATTATTATTTCAGGCATAATTTGCGTCTATTAATTAACACTTGGAACCGACGCCTAAAATCAATTGGCTGTTTCAAATCTGATTTTAACTTTGACATTGATAATTATGCTCAATTGAAGAAATTGAGCATAAAATTAGACGATTCAGTTTTTTAGTGTATATGATATAACCATTATTCTATCCAATCACATTGTAGAACGAAATATCTCTTCCAAAATGTTCATTCGGAGGCTAAATTAGAGAAATATAATGTCTCGAAAAAGTAAAAAACTACTTACAGCTTACTTCTGAATAAGAATTCTTTTATTATCATTAAAAGTAGTACCGGAAATCTTTAGAATATAAACTGCAGATGGTAATGAATTGATATTTAGGTTGTAGCGCTGATTCAAAGTGTTTGGAAATTCTTCCTGAAAGAGCATTTTTCCACGCAAATCATATAATGCGATCAGTACAGGTTCTTTTTCCTGTAGATTAAAAGTGACAGGTAAAAAATCTGAACTTGGATTTGGAAACACATATTTTTTATCAATAGGAATTTCATTATCTGGTTGTTCCGAAATAAAGAATTCAATATCATCAAGATACAGGTTATTTCCGTATCCATTTTCCATAACAAAAGCAATTCTTACATTTTCTTCACCAATAAATTTATTTAAGGAAACAGAAAACTTTTGCCATTTACCCTTATCCTCGGGATTCCATGGCTTAGAAGAGTAAGTATCAGAAATATCCTCTCCGGAAATATCATAGGCGATTGAAGTATAATTATTGCCACAATCTGTAGAGACTAATACCTTGAAACGATCCTTATAATTAAAATTGTAGGCGTAAGAAACAGAAAAAGAAAGATTTATAAACTCTTTTTCTCTGAAATCCAAAATAGGACTTACCAGCCAGTCTTCCTCGTCGACCGCTTCATAGTCAAAGTGATTGATAAAAATAGCTTTATTTTGAAGGTTTCCTGGTGTGTTAATGAGTTCCCAGGTGGTTTCATTGTCAGGATTAAAAACAAACCAATCTATTTTATCCGGGTCTTCTGAATCAAATTTTTGTCGAAGCGGCAATGTTTCCCGTGTGGAATCGATCACAAATTGAACAGATTTTTTATTGTCTTGCGGATGACCATCTGGAATGCCATTAGGGTTTTGAATATCCACGGTTAGTGAATGTGTGCCAAAAAGAGACGTAATAGCGGGTAGATCTACCGCTATTGTATCCATCGGCACAATGGACAATCCGGAGTAGCTTATGTTGATATCTTCATCCCAAACGGACGATAGCTTAATTGTAAAATCATTAATTGTGCTGGCACCGCTATTTACAACCAACACTTCTGGTGTGATTGTTTGGGTGCAGGATACTGGCGGTATTGCTATTTTTAATAACTTTAGATCCTGAGAATGTTGTGTGGTTTCTTTAATTTCTATGTTATCGAGATAAATATTATTACCATAGTCATTAATTCCTGCAAAAGAAACCCGGAGGTTTGATAGGCCTTTATAATCACTTAGGTCTATTTGAACTGTTTTCCACTCCAATCTGCCTGCAGGGAGAAAAGAACCTCCTATTTTCTCTGCAGTAGCTATATCTTCGCCAAAGCCATTAAACAATATATTATCCTCATTATAAGTAACGCCGCAGTCTGTAGATAGCCTTACTTCCAGGCCGTCGTTACTCCCTCCTGAAAATTCGGCGTAGGCGTAAGTAAAGGTTAAAACAGGAGTTTTTAATTGATCCAGACCGAATATGGGGGTAAAGTAGAAATCTTTATCACCCAAGTTAGCATTATACTCAAAGAATTCTAATCTCAGGGAATTATTTGATCCCTCCAAGCCGGGAGCATTTATTTTTTGCCAACCGAATTGTTGATCCGGATTAAAAATGCTTCCAAGTATTTCTTCATTCTCAAAGTTTTCTACCAGCGGAAGGGTAATTTGATTTGGTGTATTTATTTCAATGATCTTATTATTATTGTCAAGGTTCCCATCAGTAGTGTCATTGACATGCTGAATTATAAAACTGAATGAAAAGTTGTTTGTGTCTCCCAAAATGGTGGTTGGAAAAGCCAGCTTTATACTATCCAATGGCTGTAAACTGACAGTTTGATTGATAGAATCAATAGTGTCGTTGTTTAATGTATAAAGAACCTGAAAGCTGGAAATGTCGTTTTCTCCATAGTTTTTAATAATTATTTCCGGGGCAACTATATTTTCACAGGAAATTGATAAGGGCGAAATTATTCTTTTGATGCCCAAGTCATTCGTAACAATGGCTGGCTCAATTCCCCCCTTCGATTCTAAAAGAGAAGCTCTTCTGGGACTACTAGTCAAAACTGCATGTAACCTCGTTTTCTGATCCTCGGTAAAAATATTCATGCAAACATCATCGGTATAGTCCATAAAGTTTTGATACATGGCCTGATTGCCACAGGATTCAACTGTTTTTGTTGGACAACCAAAATTGGCCGCACCCACAGTCGGGGTATCATCGCAAAAATCGTCAACATTGCATCCGCCATCGCCCCAGATATGTCTCAGTCCGAGAAAATGACCTATTTCGTGCGTTGCTGTACGGCCTTTACTTACCGGCGAAACATCGTTATTAATGCCAAAGTATTCAAAATCTATCACTACGCCGTCGGTATATTGATAGGCAGATGCTTCTTCTAACCCCGGTTCTGTATTAGATTGAGGAAATTGGGCGAATCCTAACAGTTTATTTTTTAATGGAGCGACCCAGATGTTGAGATAATCTTCTGAAGGCCAGTAAGAATTTGATTTCAACTCCCAGTTATCAAGCATGGCATACTCAGTAAAGGAGCCTTTTTTACGCACAATTCCGTTAGTTGACAAACCCTCAGGATCCCTTTTTGCCAATACAAATTCTATGAGTGGATCAGCAGCCAAACTTTGGAAAATAGAAGGGGTGTTAACAGAATCAGCATTTAGTCTGCGAAAATCTTCGTTCAAGACTTCTATTTGGGACAATATTCTTTCTGTGGAAATATTTGATCCTACTCCTACGGGTTCTCCATTATGAATAATATGAATGACTACAGGAATAGTTAGCACTTCACCTGAAGAAAAGGTAGACATGACATTTTGCCTTTCTACTTCCCTTAAACGAATCTCTTTTTGAAGCCAGGATTCAAAAATTAAGTCGGTTTCATTTGTGAGGTGCTGCTTTTTTAATAGCTCCTGATACTGCACGGTGCCACACTTGTCCTGAGCCTTTGAGGAATTAAAAAATAATAATAACGCTAATGTTGAAAGAGCTTTAAGATAGGTTTTGGAATGAAGCTGTGAAAAATATTGGAACATCCTCTACGTTATTCTCATAATTTTAGGACAATGATCCTGAATTATAGGGATGATTGAAATTAGCTAAAGTGCTAAAGATCGGGCTAAATTCAGAAATGACGAACAAACAATCAATTACAATAAATTGTCAGGGAGTTTTGCATGAGAATCTCCCGGCTTGGTAATATTAATTGCTTCAACACTTTTGATTTCAGGAGCCGCCCTTTTGATAGATTCTTCAACTCCAGCTTTCAGAGTCATAGTAGACATAGGACAATAGCCACAAGCACCAAGGAGTTCTAATTTAACAACCATCTCATTGGTGATATCGATAATTTTTACATCGCCTCCATCTGCTTCTAAATATGGCCTTATGCTATCTAAAGCTTTTTCTATCTTGTCGTAAAGATCCTGGTTAGCTACTACACTTTCCATAATTTAACTCTTTTATTTTTGGCTTTTGCTTAAATATAAAAAAATGATTACAATTTCCGTATGAAATTAAGTTGTAATTTCAACTTTCTTTGTTTCTGATACGCTTGCATTTCTAATTGCGACGCTTCTGGCTACTGATTCTGCTAATTGAGAAAAAGCTTCGGCTGAAACGCCATCTTTAAGAACCGCAGGATACCCACTATCGCCACTTTCGCGAATACTTTGCACAATCGGAATCTCTCCCAAGAGAGGAACGTTATTTGCATCAGCAAGATTCCCTCCTCCGCCTTTTCCGAAGATATAATATTTATTATCGGGAAGTTCTTCAGGAGTAAAGTAAGCCATATTTTCGACTATTCCCAAAATTGGTACATTTATCTGTGGTTGTTTGAACATGGCAACTCCCTTTTTTGCATCTGCAATGGCTACTTTTTGTGGGGTTGTCACTATCACTGCGCCGGTTACTGGCACCGACTGCACAAGTGTAAGGTGAATATCACTTGTTCCCGGAGGCAAATCGATTAATAAATAATCCAGTTCGCCCCAAAGTGTATCTCCCAAAAATTGCTTTAATGCAGAACTGGCCATGGGACCTCTCCATACCACGGCATTATCGGGAGGGGTCAAAAATCCAATGGAAATTAGTTTTACGCCGTACTGTTCAATAGGAATGATCATATTCTTCCCATCTACCTGGGTGATGCCCGGTTGTTCTCTCTCACAGTTGAACATGGTAGGCACCGACGGACCGTAAATATCAGCATCTATTAGACCTACCTTGGCACCGCTTTTTGCTAAAGCGACCGCAAGATTGGCCGCAACGGTTGATTTTCCAACGCCGCCTTTTCCTGAGGCGATGGCTATAATATTTTTAACCTGCGGTAACAGCGGTGTGTTATTTCTTGTAGTTGTAACATTGGAAGTCATTAAAATATTCAACTCTAATGATTCGCTTACCAACTGATGGATTGCATCTTCACAAGCTTTCCTTATAACCTCTTTTAAAGGACAGGCCGGAGTGGTCAATACTACGGTAAAGCCGACCTTATCGCCCTCAATTTTAATGTCTTTGATCATGTTTAGACTTACCAGATCTTTTTTTAGATCAGGGTCATCCACAGTTTGCAATGCTTTGATAATGGAGGCTTCGGTAATAACCATATGTTAAGTTTTTCAGGCTTTAAATCAATCCTAAATAAGTTTCCTTGTTCAATGGGGTTGATTCGAAGGGGTATTTCTATTTAATTTAGTATATCTTATTTTTCACGTGAACCTTTTCACGTGAACCTTTCGGATGAGTCCAGAAAAGCTATATCTAATAAGTCCGCAAGTTACATTTAATTGTCAAGTTTCGTAACAACTATTCTCCAAAATTAGTTGCCTTGGTTTTGAAAGCGATTAAAGCGATGACATCCCTCTCCCGGCTGCTTACCTGGAAGTATCAAACCAAGCAGAAGGAAATAGTATAGGAATGTCATCGCTCTGCATATCCCGCCTTACTGTCTGCTTAGATCGGTCTGACGGCTGGAAGTATTAGTCAGGCTTCGACGGTAGTTTATTTTGCATATGTTTTTGATAAAGCGAAAGCCGTCTGACCGCTGATCGCACTGATAGCCAGCCTTACTGCTTAACAAGACCAGTCTGACGATGATTGACACCTTCAACTTTCAACTTTAAATTTTAAACTTCGAATCTTGAATAAACCCTGAACCTGGAACTTTGAACCATGAACCTTGAATTATGAACCATGAACTTTCAACCTTTAAACTTTAAACTTTGAAGAAATCTTCTATCTAAAAATATTATCTTTGTTTTAAAAATTAGCCTTTGAAATTAAGACAAGAAACAATACAACAGATACAGGAAAGAATTGAGATAGAGGAAGTAGTCTCGGATTTCATTTCTTTAAAACGAAAAGGACAAAACTTATGGGCTTGTTGCCCTTTTCACAATGAGAAATCCCCCTCGTTTTCTGTTGCTCCCGCAAAAGGTATCTATAAGTGTTTTGGCTGTGGCGCTGCGGGTGATGCACTGCAATTTGTTATGGATATTGAAGGCATCAACTATATCGATGCATTAAAATATCTCGCTAAAAAATATGGTATTGAAATTCAGGAAGAAGCTATAGACGATAGCCAAATCCAGGCTCAAAATGAAAAGGACAGCCTATTTATAGTCTCTAATTTTGCGAACGAATATTTTCAAAACCTGCTGTGGGAAAGTCAGGAAGGTAAATCCATAGGACTAAGCTATTTTAAGGAACGAGGATTCAATGAGAAAATCATCAGGAAATTCCAATTGGGCTATACGCTTGAAGCCTGGGATGGACTTGTAAAAGCCGCGGAAAAGCAGGGGTATAGCAAGGAGTTACTTGAAAAGGCAGGGTTGGTAATCCAAAAAGAGGACCGGTTCTATGACAGATTTAGGGCAAGAGTCGTTTTTCCCGTTCATAACGTAGGAGGGAAGGTAATAGCCTTCGGAGCTAGAATTCTCAAGGCAGATAAGAAGCAGCCAAAGTATATAAATTCACCTGAGACCCTTATCTACCATAAAAGCGATGTCCTTTATGGCATGCACCAGGCAAGGCAGGCGATTAGAATTGCTGACAATTGCTTTCTGGTCGAAGGTTATACCGACGTTATCTCCCTGCATTTATCAGGTGTCGAAAACGTAGTTGCTTCTTCCGGAACCTCTCTTACAGAAGAACAAATTAAGCTTATAAGTCGCTACACAGAAAATATCACGGTTCTGTTTGATGGAGATGCTGCCGGAATGAAGGCCTCCTTGCGAGGGATAGACATGATCCTGGAAAAGGGACTTAACGTGAGGGTAGTGATATTTCCGGAGGGGGAAGATCCGGACAGCTATTCAAAGAAAATAGGAAGTACCGCTTTTGCAGATTATCTGAAAGATAATGCAGAGGATTTTATCAGCTATAAAACTGCTGTATATACCCGGGAGGCGGCTGGTGACCCTATAAAAAAAGCAGATACTATAAAAGAAATATTGGGTAGTGTTGCAAAAGTGCCTGACCCAATAAAAAGGGCTGTTTATGTAAAGCAGTGCAGTGTTTTACTGGAAATGGACGAAGGGGTTTTAATCACCGAATTAAATAAACTTCTACGGAAAGCTGATCAGAAAAAGCCCGCAGGCCCACCCGACAATAACCAGGATATTATTAATATTCTGGACGAAATAGAAGCAGATCCTGTTATAGATACCGACAAGGTCATTGCGCTACAAGAACAGGAAAGCATTAGGCTGCTCATTTCATATGGTTTTACAGAGGTGGGGGACAACCACAGGATATATGATCATTTGTTGGAGGAATTAGAAGATATTGAATTTCAAACACCCTTGTATCAGGAAATATTAGCACTCTATAAGAGTACTGTTGCCACAGGGAAAATACCTGAACCTGATCTGTTTATAAAAAATGGATCGCCGGAAATAAGGAAGGAAGTAATAAACCTGATTGCAGATAGGTATGAAATCAGCCAGAATTGGAAGGATAAATTTAAAATAAACATTCCACGGGAAAAAGAAATTCTCAACAGCGTGATTTATACCAACGTACTGAGATTGAAGTTTCGAATGCTTCAGAAGCTGGTGGAAGGAAATATGAAGGAGTTGAAGCAGGCCCGGGAGCCGGATGTCCAGGAAAAGTTATTGAATGTCCATATGGAGCTAAAGAAAACAGAAATGGAATTAGCAGGGCATTTAGGTATAGTGGTTTCAGGTTAAGTTGTATATTTAAGCACTTGTTATTTCAAATTTGAAACAATAAAATAAGCCATATATTCCGCAAAAATTTCTATTTATAATTCGATTTTAACAAGAACTAATAATTGATGGAATAGACAATAGAACAGAATTTTTGAAAAATTTGTTAGTTGTTGAATCAAGCGATAATTTAAATTAAACAAGCTTTTATATTTTTTAATGTAAAAAGCGATATTAAAAAAAATGGAAAAAATAACCCAGGAAGATACCGTACTTGATACTATTGAAGAAGCAATAGAAGCCATTAAAAACGGCGAGATAATTATTGTAGTCGATGACGAAGATAGGGAAAACGAAGGTGATTTTGTTTGCGCTGCTGAATGTGTGACCCCACAAATTATCAATTTCATGGCGACGCATGGAAGGGGATTGATTTGCTGCCCGCTTGTGGAAGAAAGGTGCGAGGAGTTGGGACTCGAATTGATGGTAGGTAGAAATACCGCTACCTTTGAAACACCTTTTACCGTATCTGTTGATTTAATAGGACACGGATGCTCAACTGGTATCTCTGCCAGCGACCGCTCAAAAACTATTAAAGCATTGGTTGACCCCGAGACTAGGCCTGAAGAATTAGGCAAACCTGGCCATATTTTCCCCTTGAGGGCTAAGCAAGGCGGCGTTTTAAGAAGAACGGGACACACAGAGGCTTCAATTGATTTCGCAAGACTAGCTGGATTTAGACCCGCAGGCGTCTTGGTGGAAATTATGAATGAAGATGGCTCTATGGCCAGACTTCCCGACCTCAAAAAAGTAGCCAAAAGATTTAATCTGAAATTGGTCTCCATAAAAGATCTGATCGCTTATATTTTAAAGAAAGAGAGCCTCATCGAGAAGGAGATTGAAGTAGACATGCCAACCGAATATGGTAATTTTAAAATGGTTGCCTACCGACAAACCAATACCAATGAACTGCATTTAGCCCTCTTTAAGGGTAGATGGGAAAAGGACGAGCCTGTGATGGTACGGGTACACTCTTCTTGTGTAACTGGCGACATATTTGGCTCCTGCCGCTGCGATTGTGGAGAACAACTGCATGCGGCGATGCAAATGGTGGAAAAAGAAGGAAAAGGGGTAGTGCTTTATATGAATCAGGAAGGGAGAGGGATAGGCTTATTAAACAAGTTAAAAGCTTATAAACTTCAGGAAACAGGTTTGGATACTGTAGAAGCCAATCTTCAACTTGGGTTCCAAATGGACCAACGTGACTATGGTGTTGGTGCTCAAATTCTTAGAGACTTAGGTATATCAAAAATTCGTTTAATTTCAAATAATCCTAAAAAAAGAGCTGGACTTATCGGTTATGGTCTGGAAATTGTAGATTCAGTAGCTATTGAAACGGTGCCCAATATCCATAATGAAAACTATCTGATAACGAAAAGAGATAAAATGGGGCATACGATTTTACAAGAAATTAAAAATCTCAAGAAATAATTGGCGTTCAAAACCTGGTTTGAATGAAAAAAATATTAGCGGTTTGTTGTTTCCTTATTAGTTACACTTTTTCCAATGCACAGGAATTTCCTTTTCAGGTCTGGCATGATGGAAAAGTTGTTCTTATGAATGGAGACACCCTTAACGGATTGGTCAAATACAATTTGGACGGCAATATTGTTCAATTTGATAATAAAAGGCAAGTGAAGGCTTTTTCGTCTCAGAAAGTACTGTTTTTTGAAATATTTGACCAGATATTTGAAACACATCGGGAGTTTTATTCATTGCCTTTTTATGTTCAGCCAAATTACAAAACACCAATCCTTTTTGAAGTACTGCATGAAGGTCCAATGACATTATTAGCCCGGGAGTATGTGATTGAAGAATCGATACCACAATACAGTTACTATAGAAGGAATTCTTACCTAACGCAAAGCCGCCTTGCTTTTGAATACTTTTTTTTAGACCGGGAAGGAAATATTGAGAAGTATTCCCTTAAAAAAAGTGACCTTTTTGAAGTACTAAAAGAGAAGGAAGAGGAAGTGAAGCGGTATATGAAAAAGAATAATTTAAGGTATGATAGGAGGGAAGATCTGGTGAGAATTGTGGCTTACTATAATTCCCTTCTTGAAGAAAAGTAATTTTTTCTCGTTCATACTTTTTTAGTTTCTTTGTCATAATTATCCGCCTTTTTACTTTACAAGCCATTTTCGAATTTGCTTATCTCAAACAGAATTACCCATTCTGACAATGTTTATTAGAAGATCTAAATATTTACCAGCTATCAATGGATAGCAACAAACCATAAAAATGAAAAAACCTTTAATACTAGTTTGCAATGATGACGGAATTGAATCTCTTGGTATTTTCACCCTTGTTGATATTATGAAAGAGTTAGGTGATGTTATTGTTGTGGCTCCCGATAGTCCCCAATCTGGTATGGGACATGCAATTACAATAGGAAATACATTAAGGCTCACAAAAACAGAAATCCATCAGGATGTGATTTCTTACAAATGTTCCGGCACGCCTGCTGACTGTGTGAAACTTGCCAAACACCATGTTTTAAAGGATAACAAACCGGATTTGGTAGTAAGCGGCATAAATCACGGTAGCAATACGTCGATAAGCGTGTTGTATTCAGGTACTATGTCCGCAGCTATTGAAGCGGCTATAGAAGGAATGCCAGCGATAGGGTTTTCTCTATGTGATTATTCTTCTCAGGCAAACTTTGAGCATACACGTGAATATGTCTTAAAAATTTCTCAGCAGGTCTTAAAAAATGGATTGCCAAAGGGGGTAGCATTGAATGTAAATTTCCCACCCAAACGAAATGAGCCGATTAAAGGAATAAAAATATGCAGACAAGCGCGGGCAAAATGGGAAGAGGAATTCGATGAAAGGTATGACCCAAACGGAAGAAGATATTTTTGGCTGGCAGGCAATTTTGTAAACTTTGATAAAGGGGAAGACAATGATGAATGGGCAATTGCTAACAACTATGCCTCTGTTGTTCCCGTTCAGTTTGACATGACTGCCCATCATGCCATCAGCCAGCTAAACGACGATTGGGATATATAATTCGGCTTTTGATTTTTGGTTTTTGGGTATTTATTTTTCTGCCTGTTTATTTTTGAAGCTTATGAAAATTGATTTTTCTTCCATTTTTTCAGAATCCTTTGAAACTTTTAAGGTTTTTGATAATATTTCGGTTTCTAAAATAGATGTTAACTGTTTGAGTTCTATTTGGCAGACCCTGAATCATCTGGTTATCTGGCAGGATTTCCAGTTGAATAAGCTTAAAAAATTAAAATTTAAAGGTAAACTAGAAGAATTTGAATCCTGGTTATTCAAAAACTGCCAAAATCACAAGCAGAACTGGATGAATTGATTGAAAAATTCAATATGCAAATTGGCTTGTTTAAAGAAACCTTGAGAAGCTTGTCGGTTGAAGGGCCTTTCGTTAATGAGAAATTAGCGATTATTCAGGAGTCTGCACTTCATCTGTCTTTTCATCTGGGTGAAATTATCCATGTGAGAAGAACAAATGGGAATTATCCTCTCCCTCACAAAATGAAATCTTTTTTGGGTTAGTTGTACAGCACTAATGAAAAAACAAGGTTCTATGTGATTAGTAGTGGGTCATTTTTTTCATAATCCAAAACATAAGCTGCTATAAATTCTTTTTGTCCTCGCCGGACAGGCCTTACTTTTTTTCTTGATAAAAAAAGTAAGCAAAAAAATCAAGGCTGTATTCATTTTTTAACGCTATTTTCCTCACCAAATTGGGAAATAAAAGAACTCCCTTCGGTCAGACAGCTTTTATTTCTAATCCAATTCGATGAGGAAAATACCTAAAATGAATAAGGCCGGTCACCTAAGAATGCAATCGTTCTTAAAAAGCGATATCTTGCCACCCACTGCAATCCACATAGAGCCAAAAACAAATTGCTTGGTGCTAAATATTTCTGAATTTTTGAGGTGATTTACATTAAAGCAGTTTTTGATTCTTTGAAAACGCGGTCTAGTAAAGCAAGTGTTTGTCCCAGTTTTGCGACTTCAAGCAAAATTGGGACAAAATACATCACTCAGCCTCGTGATCAGCTGCTTATTTTTTGATAAATCTTCTGATAATAATAGTGTCCCCTTTCGCTATTCTAAGAGTATAAATTCCGAACGGCAAAGTCGAAACATCTATCTCTCTGGAAGATAAATTTCCCTCATAAACTTCTTTACCAATCCAATCTGTAATTACAATTGCATCCCCGGGGGAAAGTTGTGAACCTGAAATCGTAAATTTGTTCCTCACAGGGTTTGGATATAATGACACTACATCATCAGCTTTAGAAGCTGTTTGTTCCTGTAGCGTCAAATTTTGTAATAAGGAAGAAGTGCTCTCTATCTGAATCCAATTGAGATTGAAACCTCCGTAAAGTGCATAAATACCAAGGTTTTGCTGACCTGCTTGCAAACTTACTGTTTGGGTTATTGTAGTCCAGTTTTGCCAACCTCCTGTGGCAGGAACATCGATATCGCCAATGATGGTAGCCCCCGCGTCTCTATCAAGTCGAATTTTTCCGCCTCCATTCAAAGAAGCAACCCGATAACGTACAGTATAGGTTCCTGCTGAGGGTATGTTCACAGGATATACCATCCAGTCACCTTGATCTATCCAACCAACATTCTGACCTCCACCTGAATCAGACGTGCTTTCTGTTTGTATACCACTCATAACACTATAGTTCTCTGCCTGAATAGTGGTAGAAAAAGAAGGTGGTGGGGGAGTGCCATTGTTTTGGTATACCCTCACATATTCCACTTGCATGGTGGCAGGGAAGGCATTGTTATCAATATTAAATCCTGGCCAATTTCCTCCCACTGCCAGGTTTAAAAGAAGGAAGAACTCGTTATGAAACTCGCCGGTTCCGTTTACTCCGTTAGCGATGTTTACTTCGTGATATTGAGTGCCATCTAAGTACCATCTTATTGCAGTGGCGTCCCACTCCACACTGTAGTTGTGAAAGGTGGTGGCATTGGTGGCGACAGAACCACCATAATTTGCATAATTGCCATTGTGATCTTGCCAGTGGATCGTACCGTGTATCTCGGGTGCATTGTTAATATGTTCCATTATGTCGATCTCCCCGCATGAAGGCCACGATACTGAATTAATGTTTGCTCCTAGCATCCAGAATGCAGGCCATAAACCCATTGACGAAGGCATGGCAATTCTGGCTTCAATTTTTCCAAATTTAAAATTCTTCCTTCCCTGCGTTTTCATTCTGGCCGAGGTATAGTTAAATCCATTGAAGTTCTCCCGCTTTGCGGTGATAACTAGCCTGCCGTTTTGTACGGTAGCATTTTCTCTTCTGTAATATTGAAGTTCATTGTTTCCCCATCCTCCAGACCCATTTCCGGTTTCAAATACCCAGTCACTGCTTATTCCATTGTCAAATTCATCAGCCCATACAAGTTGCCAATTTTGTGAATAACCAATTTGTGCAAACAAAAGGAAGAAAGCCGTCATTAAAAAAAGTTGTAGCGTTTTCATCTGCTTAAATTTTAAGATTAAAAATTGAATTGAAATATTAAAAAATGTAATGTAAGGAAGGAAAATCACCTCTGGTTAAACTTAAGGTGGTTTTCCAATAATAATGATTAGTATTACTGTTTTATTAATTTTTTGGTGATAATCACATCGCCTTTCCTTATGAGGATTGTATAAACTCCTGAAGGCAATGCTGCTAAGTCAAGCTCTGAAGAAGTTATTTTCCTGTGAAGTACTTCGTTACCAATAGTGTTGGTGATCTCGACAGTTCCTCCAATGAATTTTTCGGGAACAACAACAGATCCTTTTGTAGGGTTGGGATACAGTATAAATGATTCCGTTATGGCCTGTTCCTTAAATTTTTGCTCAGAGGTGCTTATCGCACTAGTGCCTCCAAAAGTACTGGTATTACAATTTCCCACCGTAAAGCTATGCTTGTTGTTGGCTGTATTTCTTTCCCCGCCTTCCGGAACATTGTAGGTATAGTAGAAATAAATAGTCTGTCCTTGTGCCGCATTAATCTGGAACGGAGTATTTGCTGAAACCATATATCCTGGTAGGCTTGCCGTTGGTGATGTGCCATAATACAAGATAGCAGTAGTGGTGCCCACGCCCGATCTTTCAGGGACAAAAGTGATGCTTGTATTGCTGTTGTCTTCTGAAACATCAGCACTATAATCGCCTGTCGCTGCAACAAATGAACATCCGGGTTCTTCTGCTGATCCAGCAGAGAATTCCATCCAGTTAATATTCCATCCTCCAGCAGAAGCTAATATCCTGAATGTTTGACTACCTGTACTGAGATCAACCGTTGTAGATATGGTAGTCCAATTTTGCCATCCTCCGGTTGAAGGAATGCTCCCATTAGCAATGATCTGGCTTTCAGAAAGAAGCTGAAATTGACCTCCTCCGGACAAGCTGGCTACTCTTAAATCTACGGTATAAGTACCCGCATCGGCGACATTAACTTCGTATTCCAGCCAGTCTCCCGAGTCGATCCACCCAATATTCTGCCCTCCCGCAATATCGCTAGTCGCCTCAGTTTGAATACCACTCATAGCATCGTAATCCTCTGCCTGAAGTAAACCGGGAATAGGTGAACCACTGCTTGTTTCAGTGATGGAAACAGTAACAGAGGATGAGGTATTGCTTGCCCCACCACTATCGGTTGCTTTGGCAGTGAGCGTATATGTCCCTGCAACAGTGTTATTCCAAGTGTATCCGAAAGGAGCATTTGCATCCTCACCAATCTTATTACCATTAGAAAAAAATTCTACTAAATCGACCGTTCCATCGGTATCTGAGGTGTTAACATTGATCGCAACTGCTGCTCCTGCTACAAACTCCGCGCCCTCAGAAGGTGAGGTAATACTTATTTCGGGCAGTAGATTGCTTTCGCCTCCACCACTATAGTAGATATTATCAATAAATAGCGCGATGTCGGAAGCGGGTGAATTGCCTGTTATCATAAAAACTTGTTTAACGGAATTCAAGTCCAGATTATAAAATGAACCTAGAGGAATTGATACTTTATGCCAGTTTCCGTCCCTTACAAGACCAAATTGCTCACCACCGTTTACAAAATCCAACCATGAATCACCATGTCCGGTACTTATTCCTATTTTAAAAGTTTCCGTAGAAGTAGTTTTTATATTGAAATTAAGTTCGCCTTCATAGAAATTACTTAAGTTAAGATAATCGGTAGCCACCCCCATGCCGTACCATTGACCTGTTGAGACATTAAACGCCAATGATTCGCTCCCTTCATAAGGAGAGGCTGTAATAGGAGTCATGTTATTCCAGATGTATATATCGGCATCCTCTCCGTAAGTTAAAGCACTGTTCACTGGCGTGTTTTCTGTATAGACACCAAAAGTTCCAGACTTTTCATTGTTGCTTCCCAAATACAAATTGTCATTATTATCTTGGTAAAGTTTTACATAGTCTACTAACATTTGTCCTGGCAAAGGAGCAGTAATGCCCTCCGGCGTCATAATGCCTGTGTAAGTTCCTCCAACAGCAAGATTTAGTATGATAAAATGTGGAATATGAAATTCTTCCATCGAATTGCCCTCTATATCAGAAATATCGATTTCAAAATATTCTATGTTGTCTATAAAAATCTTAATGTATTCCGGCGTCCATGTCATTTTATAGACATGATAATCATTATTTAGATTGGCCGAATTGTCATAATCAGTGCCATAATCAGCCTGGGAGCCATTATAGCTCCAATGAACAGCAGCACCAGCTTTCTTATTTACTAGTCCTTCCTGAATTGCTGCTGCCGATCCCATTTCTAATATGTCAATTTCACCATTTTGTGGCCAGGTGCCTGTTGTACCCAACATCCAAAAGGCCGGCCATAAGCCATTAGCCAAGTCTGGCATTTTTATTCTGGCTTCCAAAGTACCATAAGTAAAATGCACCCTGCCTTCTGTTTTTATTCGGGCAGAGGTAAATTGTCTGGCGCCGAATGCTTCCCTTTTTGCTTCTATTATCAGATTGCCACTTTCTACCCTTGCGTTATCTGCTCTACTTGTATAGTACTGGAGTTCGCTATTCCCCCAACCACACAAGCCTCTTTCACATCCGTCTCCAAAATCATATGTCCATACATCTTCATTTATACTGGTTCCATTAAAGTTCTCTTCCCACACCAGGGTTTGAGAATGTAAGGAAGTAGTAGTTAATAACGTAGACAAAAAAGCTACCAGTAAAATTGAATGTTTCCAATAGCTTGATCTGTAGCTTTCAAACGTTTGCGGTTTTGATGTAAAAATTTTCATAAGAAGTGATTTTAAATAAAAAAATGATTAAATAAATATGAATTATCGGGGCGTATATTCTTGGATTGCATTTTTGAGAAATCATCAGGCAGCTTAGTAGAAGGCGACAATGTCCTATCCTTAATAAAGAAACTTAAAGGAAACAAAAAGTAGGTAGCCGGGTGAATCATAGCCTTTCAATTTTTGAAGAACAGTAAAAAATATAATAAGGAGCCTGCTCAATATAGAAGTATAGAGAAACGAATATATGTGAAGAGGAATTTTAATCCGAATTATTAACTACAACAATTATACAACACAAGAGCCTTTGCACTACAACTTTACTACATCAATTTGGTGTGGATTGGCTGTTTCTAGATAATTAAAGCGATTTTGGTAGAACTCCGATAGCGAGTGATCCAACAGTAAAAATCAGTACTAAAAGTAGATCTTTGCAGCTTTTACTAATTTTCTATAGTGTTTTTATTATAAAAACGGCCAGGCTTGTGCTTGCTGTTTTATAAAAAATCTAACGAATGATTGTTATCTTAAAGTTTGTGATCGATTTAGAATAGTTTTTAACGCTTTTTGATATTTGGAGCATTATGTGGCTCGTGATTGAGGTTCCCGCTAATGCTAAATAAGTGGTTTGTAATAACTACTTCCATATGTAATAGAACTGTCGGCTCCTTCTTTTGTAAAATTCCTAATTTATTTATTCTATTTTTTAATTTTAAAAATTCACACGACTTTTTTCGAATCAAAATTATCATCTGTTCAATGATTCAAAATTATATTTGTTATTTTAATAATATTTTAAAATAATTTTTATAATATTTTGAATTAATGAATAGTTTTTTTACCTTTGATGCATCGGTTGTAACAAAAGCGTTTACAACTTCACAATGTAGGGTGATGAAACTGGCAGACATGCCCTCCTATCTCGGGGGTGGGGACAATGGGATAAAGTGAACATCAATTCGAAAGATGAGCACCTAACTTCTCCTTGGAGGTTCGATTCCTTCTCCTACAGCGAATTGTTTCAGTAATGAGTAGTGAAAAGCCTTATGCTATTAGCGTAGGGTTTTTTTTTGCTCAAGCGTGTGCTGTATAGCTTGCATTTTTCAGAAAAATCAGTTAATGCTACTAGGATCCCTCATTTGTCATCCTGACCAGCGGGAGGGCTCTTGCCACCTTAAATCTTGATACCTGATAAAAATATGTCGGTAAATCCTTCCATATCTGTACTCTAATCTGCCTCCTTAAAGTGTCACCACAAATGACAAACTCCAACCAAGAACCAGTAATAAAAGTATTATTACTATGATCCACATTTTAAAACTGCCGGGCTTTATGTTTAACATATCAAAAAATTAAAAGATAAGAACTTCATTAAATTCCTGGTAGTTTTTAATTAGAAGGAAAACTTGTATTTTATAAATAAATTTAAAGCAGGTACAGAACTACTAAAGCTTTTACCATATCCGGGGATATAATATATATCAACTGGTTCGTAACTGGTCCTGTCAATGAGCTTCCTCAACCTGAAATACCACCCAAAATAAACATTTTTTAACAGCAAAGTTTGAGTACCCACAACCGCTTCTGCCCAGGTGGCTGAGGAGTTTTTACGGCTTTCGGTATCTATTTCATAGGAAAAGTTATTCCAAAGATCGCTGGAAACTTCAAATGAACCTTGATCCCCGAATCTGCTTTTTCCATATCGTATTCCAAATAGAAACTGATTTTTAGCATCTTTGTAAATGGCATAATCTATTCCAACACGAAAATATTCACCTTCTACTTCATAATCGTCTGAGTTTTTATAAGCTAAATCAGATGAATAATTCGCATAACCAGCCTCTGCTACAAAATGAACATTCTTATAGCTAATTCCTACCTGAGCTTCATATTTTGTTTCCGTATCAAGCGCAAAACTGCCGAGTTTAAGGAGATCAATTCCAATCTGAATTCCAAAAGGATTTTCAAAGTAATCTATGTTTGCAGAGTCAGTGCTAATCGATGTCTCAGCTGCTTGATTGTCAATAGAGGCACTATCTTCGGCGACAACCTCTTCCCCGACAGGCAGCTCTTCCTCCTCAATCAATTCTTCCTCTTCGGGCAAATCTTCATCCTGACTAAAAGCTTCAAATGAAATACCGGTAAAAAGTATTTGAAAAAAGATGAGTAGTTTAAAAATATATATACAAGTAGGTTTCATTCGTTAATCTCTGGTCATTGCTATATTGATATTTTATCGAATTTATAAATGAATTTTTAATGTGTGGTTTTTCAATAATACTATCCGCTTTAACAATTACACTACCATTGTCTACAATAACCTCCCTTGTGTAAAATACTGTTAAAGTATCTGGCTCAGAAATTCCTTCTAAGGAAAAATAGTAAGTAGAAGAGTCTTGATTCATCGAAAGAGGAAACTGAAAAGAGGTAGCACTATCAGTATAAGAAATAAAGTTACCCTGAGGTGAATATAAAGTATCGATTTCGACCAAACCGGATGCAATTAATCTCCTTTTATTGTCTAAGGTTGTTTTTGCGGTGCTAATACTGTCAATAGAAGATTCCAAGGACTCAAATAGTATACCTAAAGTATCATCAGGTAAGGCATCTAATGAGTCCCGTTTTTCAATAAGCTGCTCGCTATAAATTTCTATAGAGTCTTCTATGTTTATTAATTCCGTTTCATTAATAAACTTTACATTAAAATACGGTTCAGGTCGGTTTATATCACATTCATAACAGTCTTCACAACCGCTGATAAAAAGACTTATTAAGATCGGAAGTAATAAAAGCTTAGGGAGTAGCCCTGCCTTTTCTTTCATATTTTAAATTAAATATATGTGTGCCAATAAACTAAAACAACTTAACGCAACAAAGATAACGATAAGACTTAGTTTAAATACAAGCCGTCTGTTATTTTTATAGTGGATCAACATCTATGTTAATTCTGGATTTCTTAAACTCTTTGTTTATAATTATCGCCTGGCGCTCTTGTTTTATCAGTTGTTTTATGGCCGGAATATGTTCGTTCTTTTTTAATTTTATCATTATATCCATAAGGTAAAGGTTTCTTATTTTTGAAATTACAGGCTCTTGAGGCCCCAGCACCAGTTTGCTTCCTAGTTTTTCTGCGAGTATTCTTTGAAGTGTCAGTGCTGCTTTTTCACAAACTTCTTTTTTTTCATTCTTAATGGTTATTTTTATGAGCCTTACGAATGGGGGATAGTTAAATACACTCCTTTCCATGAGCTCCTTCTGAAACATTCCCTCGTAATCATTTTGAAGGATGTCGGCCAAAACAGGCTGGGCAATATTTGCAGTTTGAATTATAACATTTCCCGATTTCTCCCTTCTGCCCGCACGGCCACTTACTTGCATAATCATTTGAAAAGCTCTCTCAAATGATCTAAAATCGGGAAAATATAACATCCTGTCAGCATCTACTATTCCTACAAGGCTCACATTGTCGAAATCAAGCCCCTTACTCACCATTTGAGTTCCTACCAATATGTCGATATTCCCTTTTTCAAAATTATCAATGATGGTTTGGTAACTATACTTTCGCCGGGTAGTGTCTAAATCCATTCTTTGGATTTTTGCCCCTGGAAAAAGCAGTTTCAAATCGTCTTCAAGCTTTTCCGTGCCAAAGCCTATCGTTTTTATGTGTGTTGAACCACAGGCACTACATACACCGGGTACTTTTTGCTTATAGCTACAATAGTGGCACCTTAGCTCGTTGTGATACATGTGGTAGGTGAGACTAACGGAACAGTTTTCACATTGAGGGATCCAGGCACAGTCTTCACAGGTTAAGTAGGGGGCATATCCTCTTCGATTTTGAAAAATTATGGCTTGTTCTCCTTTACTTAGAGTGTTTTCTATCCCTTCTATTAATTCTTTTGTAAAATCTGCTTTTACAGTTTTCTTTTTTCTTCCAGCCCGAATATCAGCTAATACCATTTCAGGTAATACCGCACCGCCGTATCTTTGGGATATGGTTACCAGTCCGTATTTTTCATTGGTAGCATTATAAAAACTTTCAATTGATGGAGTTGCGGACCCTAATAACGTTTTCGAATAGTGCCATTTTGAAAGCACGAGGGCAAGATCCCTGGCATGGTACCTTGGCGCAGGCTCATGCTGTTTATAGGAGGTTTCGTGCTCTTCATCAACAATGATGAGTCCGAGATTGTCAAATGGAAGAAATATGGATGATCTCACTCCCACTACAAAAGTGAATTTCCCACTCAGCACTCCTTTCCAAACCTCTACGCGCTCATTATCTGAAAATTTAGAATGGTAAATCCCCATTTTATCACCAAAGAATTTTCTTAGGCGACTTACGATTTGCGTGGTCAAAGCAATTTCGGGTAGTAGGTATAAAACCTGACTGCCTCCCTCTAATGCTTCTTTAATTAGCTGTATATAGATTTCAGTTTTTCCACTTCCGGTAACACCATGAAGCAACACAGTATCCTTTTTGGCAAAAAGAGCCATTATCTCTGTTTTTGCCAAAAACTGCGCCTCATTGAGTGTGACTTCTTTTTCTATGAAGCTTTTGTCAGATTCGAACCTGGAAACGATTACTTCAAATTCTTCAAAGACCTTATTCTTTATTAATGTCTGTAAGGAAGAAGAAGAGACATTGCCATGTAACAACAAACTTTTCGCAAGGCCTTTTTTATTTAATTCAGAAGATTTAAACACTGGCACTTCCTGCAAATACTTTAACAGAATGTCTTCTTGTTTGGGTTTGTTGCTCAGTTTTTCAAACAATGCCTCCAGCGCTTCCTTATTTTCGTAACTGCCGGATAGTTTTACCTTTCTGATCTTTTTCGGTTGAAACTTCTCCTTAACTTCCTCATAAATCAATATAATATTACGCTCAAGCAGAGATTTGAGGTATTGATGCACATTTTTAACAGAAAGTAAATTGGCCGCTTCCGAATAAGAAATCGACTTTTTCTCCTTCAATGCATTAATAAGGAGGGCCTCCTTTTCAGTAAATATAATTTCCTGTATGTCATTCTCCGAAGCATCACCGCTATTCAATACTTCAAAATCGGGGTGTAACTGTATATTAGATTCGCTGCTCAGCTTTAGGCCCGAAGGAAGGGCTATATTCAACACTTCTCCAATTGTGCATAGATAATATTCTGATATCCAATGAAATAACTTCAATTGGATCGGGTTTACTATTGGCGTGGTATCCAGAAGTTCAAAAATATAACGAGCCTCGTATTCCTTTGGGGGTTGGTGGTGGAGCTTTCCAATTACTCCGGTCAAAATCTTCTTTTTCCCAAACTGCACAATTACCCTGTGGCCAATAGCTGCTTCTTTTTCAAGCGCTCTTGGTATTCTATAAGTAAATAATTTAGGAATAGGGACGGGGAGAATTACATCAGCAAATGTTGTAATGCTTCCCTCCGAATCATAATCCTGAAATTTTAGTTGACTCAAGCCTGAATTGTAATTTGTAAATAGTTAACGTTCACCGCCAAAATTAACTATTTTAATTGAAGTTAATCTGTTTTATGGCATCTTCGATTTTATTTACAGGCAATTGACACGCTTTATTATAACAAACATAAATTGTTGTTTGGTTATTAATTGTAGTCCTATTCTTTAGTAATGGAAGTATACTCGTTTCTTTTGTGCCAACATATAAGCTATTGAAATAAGCGTGTCGCCCAAATTCCAATCGATATTCAGAGGCTTTAGGTCCTACAATGGCAACTTCAGCAGTAGGGTAAACCATTTTTAACAATACGTCTGCCCAAACATTCATAAAACGCGGCTCGCTTACAATTAATTTTTTCACCCCGCTCACCATCTCTTTGGCAATCTGCTTCCATTTTTCATGATCCAACAACAAGCCTAAATCATAAAGATTTGCGGCCATCAATGCGTTGGAAGATGGAATTACATTATCAAATATTTCTTTTTTTCGAGCAATCAATTTTTCAGTGGCATTGTCAGTGAAGAAAAATAATTTTTCTTCCTCATCATAAAAATGATCCAGAACGTATTTTGTCAATTCTTTGGCGGACTCCAGCCACTGCTCATCGAAGGTTACTTCATATAAAGATTTAAAAGCACCTATAACGCTCGCGTAATCTTCGAGATAGCCACTTAAAGCCGTTTTTCCGCCTTTGTAGGTTCGGAAAAGTACATTCGCGTTTTTGATTAAATTATTTTTAATAAAATGAGCGTTTTTGAGGGCTAATTCTATAAAATGGTCTTCTTTAAAACTTATGTAAGCATCAATAATTCCTTTTAGCATTAGCCCGTTCCATCCAGCAAGTATTTTGTCATCCAGACCTGGCCTGATTCTTTTGCTTCTATGCTCTAACAGCCTTTTTTTAGCGATTTGTATTTTTTCGGAAAAGGACTCGAAGTCAAGATTCTTCTCAACTACAAAATCCTGCAGAGATCTTGTCTGGTGTAGAATATTCCAATCTTTTTCCCAATTTCCACCTTTGGTGACATTGAAATACAATTTTAATTCCTCGCTGTCCTCACCAACTGCAGCGTTGAAATCCTTCTCTGTCCAGGTATAAAATTTCCCTTCTTCACCTTCACTATCCGCATCCAGGGCGGCATAGAAGCCCCCTTCGTCATTTGATAATTCCCTCTCTACAAAGGAAATTGTTTGGTAAACCACTTCTTTGTAAAAGTCATCCTTATAAAATCTATAAGCTTCTGAATATAGGCTGAGCAGTTGGCCGTTGTCGTACAACATCTTTTCAAAATGTGGCGCAAACCACTCCTTATCCACTGAATACCTCGAAAAACCCCCGCCAACCTGATCGTATATGCCCCCTAATGCCATCTTTTTTAAGGTGAGCTGCAGGTGGTTTTGAGCATTTTCGTCTTTTGTTATGGAAAGGTAGTGTAGCACGAAACTCCATATTCCTGGCATCGGAAATTTTGGGGCTCCTGACATTCCACCGTTTACAGAATCGAAAGCTTGTGATAGATTATTAAATGCAGTTATTGCGTCGTCTTTAATAAATTCCTCAGGACTAAGATTGTATTTATTTATGTCACTTAGGTTCAAAGCTTCTGTAAATTTATCTGCAGACTCTTCCAGAGCCGCCCTTTCAGATTTGTATGCTGTTGCAACATTATTTAAGAGTTGCTTCCATGTTTCGGCAGGAAAATATGTGCCTCCGTAAAACGGCTTTTGCTCCTGGGTCAAAAATACATTTAAAGGCCAACCTCCTTGAATCCCCATCGCCTGGATTGCGTCCATATATATCTGATCCACATCAGGACGTTCCTCCCTGTCTACCTTTATGCAGACAAAATGCTCGTTCATGATTTCGGCCACTGCTTCATTTTCAAAAGATTCTCTCTCCATTACATGACACCAATGGCAAGCAGAATACCCAATGCTAACAATTATGGGTTTATCTTCTTCTTTTGCAAGCTGTAGGGCCTCTTCTCCCCAAGGGTGCCAATTTACAGGATTATGCGCATGCTGTAATAGGTAGGGACTGGTTTCCTCACTTAATTTGTTGGTATATTCCTTAGTATTCATCTATTCTTTCTTTTAAAATTTTAATCTCATCACTAACATCCGTAAATTCTTTTAAAGCATGTAACTTAGAAATAGTTTTGTGAATGAAGGCTTTATAGGACGGTGACGCCGCATGAAATGGTTTATGTGCAATTGCTTCTTTAATTTTGGACCATTTACCCAAGAAATCTAAAGTGTTATTTCTAAAATATCGATTAGCAAATTCATCCCAAATATAATTTTCCGCAACATCATTTGGGTGAATCATATCTGATCCGTAAAAGCGGTAATCACGCAAATCGTCCATCATGATTTCATAACTTGGAAAATATTCCCTGTCTTTATGGTTGTAAGTTAAATTTTTTACAGCCATCAGAAGTATGGCTTTGCTCCAGGAATTTAATTCCAGCGTATCTTTGATATGCCTTACAGGGCTTACAGTAAATATATACCGTAAACTTGGGTTAATGGTTGATATTTTTTGATGTATTTTTTCAAATTTCAGGCTTATTTCCTCCGGGCTTAATAATCTCTTTTTATTGAAATTCTCTGGAGGTAGCTTATGACAATTAGATACAAGATAATTTTCTTTTGCAGTCTCATATACCCAAGCAGTTCCAGGCGTTATCAATAAAAAAGAAAGACCTGGTAGTTGCGTTCTTACCAAAGTTAAGCTTTCTCTGATTTTTTCTTCCAGTCTTGATTTGTCAGGATCTGAAAAGCTCGAATGGAAATCCAGGTTTTTCCAGATCCCATCATGCTGAACATAAGTAAAATCCGGCGGTATAGTTTCGGAAACCACATAATCAAGAATTTTAAATATTGAAAGTGGGTTGAAAATTGTGCCGAATGGATTGGAAAGGACATTAAACTTATTAGCTGCAAGCTTGCTCCCTATACAGTTTGAAAAGCAGGAGCCTATAGAGAGGAGAGGGGTTTCCAGGCTAATTTCATGTGGCGATTTGCTTAATGATATAGCAGTTCTGAATTTCATTGGTGGTAATTTTGCTGAAACTTTAAAAAGATAGAGACGAGTCAAATTTCTGTAAAATAAATTTGAATCTTTTATCCGAAGCAAAAAATGATTCAATTTCGTTAGGCACAAAAAAAAGCGTCTCGTTTAGAGTCGCTTTTTTATATTCGTTTTTAAAAACTGACTACTCAGCTATTACTTTAAAGTGAACTTCATGTTTAACCTCTCTATGAAGGTCAAGTTCAGCAATATATTCTCCAACAGATTTTACTTCAGTTTGGAAAGATATTTGTTTTCTGTCAACAGCAAAACCTTTTTCTCTTAAAGCATCTGAAATTTGAAGCGTTGTTACCGCACCAAAAATTCTGCCACTCTCACCAACTTTAGCAGGTATTTCAAGAACAGTTTCACCAATACCATCGGCAATGTTTTGAGCATCCTGCTTTAATTTATCAGCTTTGTGAGAAGCTTGCTTTATATTCTCCGCCATTACTTTTTTATTAGAATCACTGGCGATTGTAGCAAAACCACGTGGAATAAGAAAATTTCTTCCATACCCTGGTTTTACGCTAACAAGGTCATTCTTATAACCAAGTCCTTTTATATCTTCTTTTAATATTACTTCCATTTGTGAAATGTTAAATGCTGTAATGCTAAAATGATTTCAAGATGACCTTATATCACTTTAACACCCGGCAATCAAGATTTAAAACTATTTTAGTGAATCTGTTACATATGGCAACAAAGCTAAGTGCCTTGCTTTTTTTACTGCCTGACCAACCTTTTTCTGAAATTTTAAGCTGGTACCGGTAAGTCTTCTAGGAAGAATTTTACCTTGTTCATTCACGAATTTTAAAAGGAAGTTTGCGTCCTTATAATCGATATACTTAATACCATTTTTCTTAAAACGGCAGTATTTCTTTTTATTTTCGTTTCTATTGATGGGTTCGTTAACTAATGTCATGCTGCTTTTTCCTCCTTTCTTGATTCTTCTTTATCTTTCTTATTAAATTCGCCTCTTCTTCTTTTAGCATTGTATTCAAGCGCATGCTTGTCCAATACTGTAGTTAAGAATCGCATCACCTTTTCATCTCTTCTGAATTCAGTTTCGAGCGTGGTGATGGCTTGGGAATCTATTTTGAATTCCACCAGGTTATAAAAACCAGTAGTTTTGTGCATGATAGGATAAGCTAATTTCTTTAGTCCCCATCTTTCCTCGTTAATGATCTCCGCACCGTTATCTTTTAGTACTTTGATAAATTTTTCGACAGTATCCTTCATCTGTTCATCAGACAAAACGGGATTTAAAATGAATAATGTCTCATAATTTTTTAATTCCATATTGAAATTTTAAAAATTGATTGTGATAAATATTTAAATAATAAAGGTGCAAAAGTAATATAATTATATTACAAATATAAATTTCTGTGGTAATTTATTACTTTTAAATTGCCCCGTGCCATTGTGCAACCATCCTCGTCAGCTGCGGGTGACACTCGTTCGTATTGCCATTCTGGGAAGAAACTTGTTG
>CAMPJM010000005.1 GCA_946886805.1 uncultured Flammeovirgaceae bacterium
AAAAAATTTACCAGTTTAATTTTCTCAAAAAATTGAATGATTATGATATTGTTCATGTCCAGTATGGAACTAATGTCAAACCCCTCGACGTCTTGAAAGAAGGAGGTGTATTAAAATCAAAATTAGTTGTCTCATTTCATGGGCACGATCTATATTTTCCTATTAATGGACAAATTCCTAACAATGGCTACTATGATCGCACCTTTAAACATAGTGACCTTTTGGTGGTTAACACTTTTTATCTCAGATCTATTTTAGTCGGATTGGGGGCGTCCGAAGATAAGATCAAGACCATACCGGTATCAGTCGATACGGATTTTTTCTGGCCAGAAAAGGAAAAGAAACGAAACGATCGTATAAAAGTAATAACAGTAGGGCGGCTCGAGATCTTTAAAGGTCAAAATTTCGGTATTGAATGTATCGCTAGGTTAATTGACGAAGGATATTCTATAGATTATTTGTTAATAGGAGACGGAACTCAGAGGAGCTCCTTAGCCAATTTAATAGAAGAAAAAAACATAGCAAATTATGTTACATTGTTGGGGCCTAAAACCCAGGAGGAAATCCGGCTATATCTGCAGGAGCAGGATATATTTCTGATGACCTCAGTTACCGATCCTAGTTATGGAGTGGAAAGCCAGGGTTTGGTTACCGCCGAGGCTCAGGCGACCGGTTTACCAGTTATAGCCTTTGATTCTGGAGGTGTACGATATACGCTCAAGAATGGTGAGACAGGATACTTAGTGCCAGAGAAAGATGTGGATGCCATGGTCTCGAGAATCAGGAGACTCATTATCGACAGTGAATTGAGAAAACAAATGGGTCAAAATGCAGTAAAATTTGTTAAGGACAATTTTTCCCAAAAAACTGTAAGGGAACAGTGGAGTGCTGTTTATGGCGTTCTATAGCTAAAGCAAGTAATATTTCAAGATGTTGGAGGATTAAGTGAATTGAGTGGGAAGAAAAAAATAATAGTAGTCGGATTTCCAAAAAGTGGAAATACGTGGCTCACACGTCTCACGGCAGAACTGGTTCATTGTCCTGCAAAGGGTTTTTTATACCACGAGAACAAACCGGATGTATGTATCGAAGGGTTAGAAAGAGTGAGTGATTACGACTGTTTCAAGAGCCACCACCAATATCATGAGCTGTTGAATGAGGATCAGGTTCGTTCCAAAATAATTTATGTTTTGCGGGACCCTAGAGATGTGGTTCTAAGTGGGACAAGCTATTTTTACAATCTTAACCCGATAAAAGTTTATCATTTTAAGAACCTTGACTTAAGGCAATTGGTTGATATTATAAATTACATTTATCGAAAAGTACTTGGTGAGAGGCTAATGAAGAAGAAAATGATAAATGCGGTTTTAAATGGAGATTCAAGTGTTCATCATTGGTGTAGAGTTTCCTGGAAAAAACATATGCTCCCTTACATCATGAAGACTCATGTTCTTGTGGTGAAATATGAAGATTTGCTAGAAGACCCATTTAAGGAATCGAAAAGAATTGTTGAATTTATCGGGTTAAAAAAAGATGTGGATGAAATTGAAAAAGCGATAGAGAATCAATCTTTTGAGGTTATAAAAGCCAAATTTCGTACCCGTCAGCAAAAAAGTAAGTTCAATTTTTTGAGGAAAGGTTCAGCAAATCAGTGGAGAAGAAGACTATCGAAGAAGGAAAAGAAAGTATTTCTGCAAAAATTAGGTGCGGAAATAAGAGCTTTGATGTACAAACCCGTGTAAAACAGATGAGTTTTTGAAGAATACAGTGCTCGTTAAGCTCAATGGAGGTCTTGGAAATCAAATGTTTCAGTATGCTCTGGCCCGTATTATCGCAAAGAGGCACAATTCAAACCTTTTGCTTGATAAAGAGCTGTTTAAATTAACCGAGAAAACACCCGGTCACACGCCCAGAAATTATGAATTGAAAATTTTTGGAATAGAACATCCTACAGCTTCAAAAGAAGATATAGACTATTTCGAACGACTGCCGTTCTATTATAAAATCAAGAGGGAGCTTCATTTGAATTACCCGAAAATATGCTTTGAGAAAAATTTTTACTTTGATTCTAATCTTCATAACATTTTGCCTCCGGTATATTTGAGAGGGTTTTTTCAGAGTTTTAAGTATTTCCAGGAAAATGAAGACCTTATAAAAGAAATTTATAGCTTCCCGGTAGAAAACCTGGATAGATTTAACTACCAATATTTGAACAGCATTAGGAGGAGCACGTCTGCATCTGTTCATATACGGCGAGGAGATTATATAGAAGACAAGATCACTAACAAAATCCATGGAACTTGCAACCGGCAATATTATGAACAGGCAATTTCCAGGATATCGCAAATCAGTGAGGAAGTAAATTTCTTTTTTTTCTCTGATGATATTGATTGGGTTGAAAAGGAATTTTCGGATTTTCCTGGAAGGAAGCACTTCATAACTTCTAATTCAGGTAAAAATAGTTGGAAAGATATGTTTCTTATGAGCTGTTGCACTCACAATATTATTGCCAATAGTTCTTTTAGTTGGTGGGCAGCTTGGTTAAACAGAAACAAATCAAAGATTGTAATCTCACCGAAAAAATGGTTCAGGAGCCCAGACAAAGAAAAGTATTCATTTGACCTAATACCAGAGGAATGGATCAGGATATGATGGAGCCAAATAACTATGAGAGTGTTAGTCAAAAAGAGAGCAGTGAAATGTTGAGTATCATCATTCCATGTTATAATGACCATCAACATGTCACCATTGCCGTTAATTCTGCACTCCAACAGAACTGGACTCCTAAAGAAATAGTGATAGTAGATGATGGTTCTTGTAATAAAACTAAACAAGTACTGAAAAGCTTTCAATCAAGAATGATCAAAGTTATCACACAAAATAACCAAGGAACCTCGGCTGCAAGAAACAATGGAATTAAATGTTCTAAGGGTAAATATATTCTGGCGCTCGATAGTGATGATTTTTTTGAACCCAATTTCAGCAGACTGGCCATAGGAGTCATAAATTCAAGGGCTGGGATAAAATTGGTCACCTGCTACGGTAGGTGGTTTTCGTCCGAAAAGCAATATGAAATCCATGAACCCGCGGGTGGAACACTACAAAATTTTCTTTATGAAAGCAGAGCTTTCGGGAGTGGTTTGTTTTTAAAGAAGGACTGGGAGTCGGCAGGTGGCTATGACGAGTCAATGAAATTAGGCTTTGAGGATTGGGAATTCTATTTACGTCTTTTAGAAGAAGGCGGGGAAGCGTACGTTATTCCTGAAGTCCTTTTTCATTATCGGAAAAAGAAAATTTCTCGGAATTCCATAGCTAACTCGAGGAAACATGAAATATGGAGGTATATTTTTTTAAAACATTCTAAATATTATATTGAGGATTTTGAGCGATTTGTTACGCGAATGACGTTGATTCTCCAACAGAAGGAAAAGGAGAAAAAAGGATTAAGAACCACTCCAGATTTCTTGATTGGCTATTATTTACTCTTACCTTTCAGGAAAATGTTTCGTTATTTATCTTCCCATTTATGAGAAATTTAAAGCCCCGCGTATCTGTAGTTATCCCTCTGTTTAACCGCGAAACCATGATAAAGGAGACATTAGATTCTCTCCGGGAACAGACTTTCCAAAACTGGGAGTGTCTTATAGTGGATGATCATTCTCAAGATAATGGAGTATCTGTTGTAAAACAATATTGTGAGCTTGATCGGCGATTTAGATGTTTACTACGACCAAAGAAAATAATAAAGGGGGCTAATTCCTGTAGAAATTATGGCCTTGAAAGGACCCGTGGAGAATTGATCTACTGGTTGGACAGTGATGATTTAATGCACCCTTTATTATTCGAATATACTTTGAAGTTTTTTGAAGACCCTACTTTAGATTATGTTCGATTTAGAAGAAAGCTCTTTTCTGGGCTCTTTGATAAAGGCATCATTACAACCGAACCTATGAAACCAGGTAAGAATTTACTTTCTTCACCCTTGCTAATTGAAGCTATGCTTTTGAATGAGATAGAATATAATACTTGTAATGTAGTATGGAGAAAGTCTTCTTTAGGTTCTGAAAAGTTCTGTGAAGATATCGTCTATGCAGATGAGTGGGAATATTATACCCGACTTCTGGCAATGGGTTTGAAAGGAAAGAATTTGGAAAATTTCCTAATTTATGGTAGAAAACATTCAGCCTCGACTACCGCTGAATTTAAAATGAAAAATTCTGTTCGGATAGAATCAAAAATAAAAGCCACAAAATTGGTGTTAAAGACTTTAGATTATTTTTCTCTGCATACTCCACGGTTGAAAAAGTATTTTCTGCGATTAAGTTTTACATTGAATTCTTCGGAAATATTAGAAAGATGCTTGGAAACATTCCCTTCAAGCCGCACAGAAAAGTGGAAATTCACCCTTGGCTTTAAAGTATATCCTTGTATAAGACCTTTTTTTGTTTTAAAAGGTAAAATTTCTAAGGTGTGAGAGTTTTGGTATGTATTGGAACCAGACCTGAAGCGGTAAAAATGGCTCCCGTTATTCATGAACTTAAACTTCAGAAGATTGATTTCAGTATATGTGTTACTGCCCAACATAGAGAAATGCTGGATCAGGTACTTGATTTTTTTGATATAGTTCCAGATTTTGACTTAGATCTGATGGAGCCGGGACAAAGTCTTAATTCCGTTAGTAGTCGTATTCTGTGGGAAATGGATAAGCTATTGGAGAAAGAAAATCCTGAAATGGTTCTAGTCCAGGGAGATACTACTACGGCATTTATTGCGTCATTAGCAGCCTTTAATAGGGAAATAAGGATAGGGCACATTGAAGCTGGATTACGTACATCTAATTTAAAAGCGCCATTCCCCGAGGAGGCAAACCGGCAATTGATCAGTCGTATTGCCGATCTTCATTTTGTTCCTACGGAAAAGGCAAAAAAAAACCTGATGGCCGAATCAATTCCGATGGATCAAATTTTTCTGACTGGGAATACCGTCGTTGATGCTTTGATCATTGGTCGAGAAAGGTTGTGGGGTGGTTACAAGAATAAGGATATAGAAGAGCTTGAAGGTATTCATGTAGAGAATAAAAAATTAATTCTGGTAACAGGACATCGAAGAGAAAACTTAGGAAAGGGACTTGAGGAAGTTTGTACAGCACTGAGTACAATTGCAAAAAGGGAGGATGTTCAGATAATTTTTCCTGTTCACTTAAATCCTTCGGTAAATGAAAAAGTATTTACCTTTTTGGACTCTATTCCAAACATTAGACTGATCTCCCCGTTAAGTTATCCTGCCTTTCTTTGGTTGATGATGAAAGCGACTCTCATTATTACTGATTCTGGAGGTGTTCAGGAAGAAGCTCCAACTTTTGGTAAACCTGTGATTGTGTTTCGAGAGAAAACGGAGCGGCCTGAAGGAGTTGAAGCCGGATTCTCATACTTAACTGGAACTTCGCAGGCTAAAATTGTCTCTCATGCATCTCGTCTTTTGGACCGGCCTCCAAATTTTTCAGGAATGGAAAACCCTTTTGGGGATGGTAGAGCTTCTAGAAGAATTGTTCAATTCTTACTCTTGAAAAATGCCTGAAAAGAACCATAAAATACTGGTATTAGCAGAATCTATAGATGTAGATGACAGTAGTGGTTCTAAAGCAAATGTGGCCTTTATCCGAAATCTTAAAAGAGCTGGATTCCATTTAGAAGTTTGTCATTACACCAGAAAGGAAATCAAATTAGATGGGATTACTTGCATTTCGATCAAAGAAAACAGAAGAAGTTTATTATTCATCCTAAGCAGAATCGAGAGATATTTTCGCTACTGGTTCAATCTTTCATTATCCAAACCCATTGAAAGTGTTTTTGGTTTCTCCTTCACGCTGTTTAATGATAGAAACAGCATATTAACCTTTATACGGAACCGCAAGAGTTTTGAGCCAGATCTGGTGTTGACTCTTAGTAAGGGAGCGAGTTTTAGGCCTCATCATGCGTTGTTGAAATATCCGCGATGGCACTCAAAATGGATGGCTTACATTCATGACCCTTATCCGTTTGCTTCATATCCGAGACCATACGATTTTGTTGAGTCGGGGCATCAGCAAAAACGAAAATTCTTTTTGAAACTCGCGGGAAAAACAGCTTATGCTGCCTACCCCAGTAAACTATTGGCAGAATGGATGGAAAGTTATTATAATCCTTTGAAGGGAAAAGCGGTTATAATTCCACACCAGGTTAATCCATCGGAACCGCTGATGACCGGACTTCCGGGATATTTCAGAAAGGATGCTTTTACTATAGTACATGCTGGGGCTCTTATGAACGCAAGAAATCCATTGGGCCTGATTAGAGCATTCAAGAGGTTTTTAGCAGAAAATCCTAAAGCAGGAGGCCATTCCCAACTACTTTTTCTGGGAAAAAAATCAATTTACACTAAAAAATTTCTACAGGTTAAAGAGGCTTTACCTCAACTTTACAGTAGTAATGAATACATTCCCTTTTCGACTATTCTATTGATTCAGCACTTTGCGGCAATTAATGTAATACTTGAAGCCAAAGGTGCAATAAGCCCCTTTCTACCAGGTAAATTTCCTCATTGTATTCAAGCAGGTAAACCTATCCTGTTATTGGGGCCGCCTTGTAGTGAAAGTAGAAGGTTACTCGGCCCGCAATATCCTTGGTACAGTGAAATAGATGACGAAGAAAAGATCTGCAAAATTTTGAGTTCCCTTTATTCGAATTGGTTAGAAGGAAAGGGTTCTGGATATTCCGAGGAACTTCATTACTATCTTTCCTTTAAATATTTGCAGCAGGTAATGAATCAAGTTGTCGAAAATACAAAATGAATTATCTCGATTATACCAGATGAGAAAATTACATCAGAAGCGGATAAGGGAAATTATTGAGGATTGGGAAAAGGAATTTCCCGTGAATGAATGGCAGATTGAAGGGGTTGACATTTGGCCTTTGCTTCGCATTAAGCTTTACATATTTCTGGTAAACTTAGACGGAGAAACGGGTTTTAAGAATTTTCCAACCAAACCTGTTTTAATAGAGAAAAATTTTCTGAAAAAAGCCATAATGGTGGTGTGTCGAGTTATCAGAGCCAAACTCATACTTCATTCTTTTTTTAGAAATCTGGGAACCAAAAAAATTCTTTTCTTTGGTTCCCATTTTCACCGCACGATTAGGAATGGAATTTCTTTTAATCGTTTTTTTGATCCAATGGTGGATGCCCATCATTTACAGAATGAGGTGTACATGGTCGAATATGGCAAAGTCTATAATAAAAATTTCAACCAACAGGCTATTCTGCCTCTTCACCTATATCTGGACCATTTTAAAATAATCCAAAGGCTCGCGAACCTTTGGTTATCAAAAGACACACATTTTATACAACTCAATCAATATAAAGAATTTCATGAACAGTTAATTCAACAATTTCCTGAGTCTGAAAAATTACATATTTCCATTGATTCCCTTATTCAGTGGGCAAAAAAGATAGACAGGACTAAACGTTTTTTCATTCAGTTTTATACCAGAACCAAACCGGAGAAAATAATTTTTCTGAGTTATTACGGTTATGATGATCTCACGGCAGCGATTCTTGCTGCCCATAAACTTGGGATAAAGACGATTGATTTTCAACATGGGCCACAAACAAATGTTCATATGGCATATAGCTCTTGGACAAAACATCCGGCGAAGCCGTATAATACCATGCCGGTAGAATATTGGAATTGGGATAAAACCTCTAAAGAAAATATAGATAAATGGGCTACCAATTTAAAATTGATAAGAGCAAGATTAGTCGGTCATCCATATTTAGCTTATTGTTTACGGAATGTTAACTGGGACATCAGGAAGAAAGTGGTTTTTTTTAGTCTTCAAACATTTGATTTAGAAGAAATGCTTCCAGTGCCAATTTTGGAATTAATAAAGGGATCAAATGATATTTGGCTTTTAAGGATGCATCCAAGAAGTAAAATTAATAAAGGTGACATAGAGGAATATCTGAAGAACCATGGAATAGGTAATAAAAACTACACGGTTGACAATGCCGTAGAGAAACCTCTGCCAGAATCTCTTTCTATAGCTAAAGTTCACATAACTAATTATTCGGGCTGTGTGCTGGAATCTCTAATGATGAATGTTCCGAGCATTATAATTCATGAATCTGGAAAAGAATTATATACCAGTTATATTGACGATGAGCTAGTAACTTTTTTGAATCCACTTGAACCAAAGTTCAAGGAAAAGTTTGACAAATTTGTCAGAAATAGCCGTCCGTCGAATATTGAACACGATCTTAAGATCATCCACCCAATGACAGATTAATCTGTTGTGACATTATAAATAAGTGGAGGTCTTTGATTAACCTCTTCTTTTTTTAATCATATATTGGCTTTAAATTACATTATGAAGGCTATCGGATTTATCCCTCTTAGAAGAAATTCAAAAGGAATAAAAGGAAAGAATAAACGGAAAATGTTAGGACGACCATTATTTTGTTGGGTCCTGCTAGAGGCAGTCCTTTCCGAGTTAGATGAAGTTTTTATCTTCACCGATGATGATGCAATAAAAGAATTTATTAATAACCAGTATTCTTGGACGTCCAAAATAAAAGTATTAGACAGGAAAATTCGTAATGCTTCAGACCAAGCTTCAACTGAAGCTGCTATTTCAGAATTCTGTGAAAAGGTTTCCTACGATTTTAATATTTTCTGCCTTCTACAAGCTACCTCCCCTCTTGTTAAGCGCGAGGAGATAAATAATGCCCTACGAAAAGTAAAAATGGATAAAGATTCAGTACTCAGCGTAGTAAGAAGTCACAGGTTTACCTGGAGTGAAAAAGGTATACCGTTAAACTACGACTACAGAAAGCGTCCGAGACGTCAGGATTTCAACGGGCATTTGGTTGAAAATGGTGCGATTTATTGCACCACCAAGGATGCATTGCAGAGTAGTGGAAACAGGATCAGTGGAGAAATTGGAGTATTAGAAATGCCTGAACAGTCTTATTATGAAGTTGATTCCTTGGCTGATTGGACCATTATCGAGGAATTGTTGCTGACTGAACTTCAGAGGGAAAGAATTCCCGGAAGGATTACGCATCTTTTCTTAGATGTCGATGGTGTCTTTACAGATGGGAAAGTATTTTATTCTGAAAGTGGGGAATTAGCTAAAGTATTTGACATGAGGGATGGGATGGGACTTGAGATTCTTCGGGAGGACGAAATCGAGGTTTCGGTAATAACATCTGAAAATTCCGCTTTAGTTGCGGAAAGAATGAAGAAATTGAAAATAGACACAATTCATTTAGGGGTGAAGGATAAATTCGCCCTGTTGCAACACCTTTCTCAAAGCCAGAATTTCGATTTGAATAATGCTGCTTTCCTGGGAGATGATGTCAATGATATAGCCTGTATGGCTAAAGTGGGCTGGTCCTTTTGTCCGGCAGATGGTATGGAAGAAGCAAAAAAAATAGCAGACATAAATTTGACAGCCAAAGCAGGTTCAGGAGCTATTCGAGAAGCCTGTCGCTTTATAACCAAATATAATAAACGATTTTGAAGAATTATACTCCTCCTTTTGTTATTGCGGAAGTCGGTTGTAACCATAAAGGTGATTTGGAGATCGCTAAGGAAATGATAAAGGTTGCTAAGACTTTTTGTGGAGTTGATGCTGTTAAATTTCAAAAGCGAAATATCAGGGAACTGTTGACTGAAGAACAGTATGTTGCTCCCCATCCAAACCCAGTCCACTCCTATGGAAATACATATGGTGAACATCGGGAGTTTCTGGAATTCAGCTTACAACAACATTATGAAATTAAAGAGTTTTGTCAAAAAATAGGGATAATATATTCCTCTTCGGTTTGGGATTTAACTTCCGCAAAAGAATTAACTGCTTTAAACCCAACCTTCATCAAAGTTCCTTCTGCTTGCAACAACAACATGGAAATGTTAAAATGGTTATGTAGAAACTTTGCAGGAGAAATCCATATTTCTACAGGTATGACTACTTCTGAAGAAACTTCCTCTATAGTAGAGCTTTTCATTCAGGAAGGAAGAAATAAGGATCTTGTCTTATATAATTGCGTTTCTGGATATCCAGTGCCCTTTACAGACGTCTGCCTTTTGGAAATAACGAAATTGAAGCGCAGATATGGAAATATTGTAAAGCAAATTGGATTTTCAGGTCATCATCTAGGAATAGCGGTAGATGTGGCGGCTTATACTCTTGGGGCTCCAGTAATTGAAAGGCATTTTACCCTTGATCGTACCTGGAGAGGCACGGATCACGCTGCTTCCCTTGAACCTGTTGGATTACGTAAACTTAATCGAGATTTAAGTGCGGTATTCAACGCCCTGAATTTTAAGCAGGATGAGATTCTTAGTATTGAAATTGAGCAAAGGAATAAGTTAAAGTTTAGACCTCGGCAATGACATTTCCTATTGTACCACATGTTTTTGATCTTTTATGAAAATTTTAATGGTCTCTATCTTCGCACCACATTTTTTCAATTGGGCCGAGCAGTTAAGAGATTCCTGCCATGAAGTCTACTGGTTAGATGTTCTTGATTCAAATACCAAAGTTGAGCGAATTGATTTTGCAAACCAGATTGTTGGGTGGCGTTATAAATGCAAGTACCCCGGAAGATACTATCTGAAGAAAGAAATACCTTTCTTAAACCGTCTTGTCAACATTTTTAATGAACGTGATTTTCAGACCTTTTTTGATAAACAACTTCGGGAAATAAACCCTGATGTTGTCCATTCATTTGTAATGTATTTGACTTCAGCTCCTATACGAGAAGTGATGAAGCGACATGATAATATAAAATGGGTTTACTCTTCCTGGGGTAGCGATCTTTTCTTTTATAGGAATAGAAAAAGAGAGTTAGAGGAAATTGAAAAAACTCTTCCACATGTGAACTACATGTTTGCCGACTGTTTGCGCGATTATAGAATAGCGGTGGAAAATGGATTTTCAGGTAATTTTCTTGGTGTGTTTCCTGGTGGTGGCGGTTATGACTTAGCAGTAACTGATTCCCTGATGGTTCCTAAAAATAAAAGGAAGAGAATATTGGTGAAAGGTTACCAAGGCCTGCACGGAAGATCTATTCAGGTTCTTCAGGCCTTGTGGAAAATAAAAGAAAAAATTGAAGAAAGAGACCAACAAATTGTTGTTTTTGGTGCAGATGAAGAGGTTCGTAAATATGTTGCAAATTCACCTCTTAGAAGTTGGAAGGCACTCCGGATAATTGGGCAGGTTCCTCACTCATCAGTGATGCAGTTGATGGGCGGAGCCTTTCTTTATGTAGGCAACAGCCTGTCTGATGGAATCCCTAATACCTTATTAGAAGCAATTATAATGGGAGCGTTTCCAGTACAGTCAAACCCGGGAGGTGCTACCGCCGAGGTAGTAACTCATAGAAAAAACGGAATGTTGATAAAGGATCCGGAGAATACTGAGGCCTTAGCAGAGCTGTTAGAGGAGTCGATCACCGATTCGGCATTAAGAAGCAAAGCAATAAAGTGGAATTTGGACAATATCAAACCTCGACTTGAAAGAGGGCGGGTTAGAGAGGAAGTCTTGAAAGCCTATCAACTTGTCGCGAACGATCTGTAATGAAAACAATTTTTTCAATAATCTATGCCCATAGAAATCGGGATTTGTGCAGAATTAAAGCGTCTTTAAGTTCACTGAGAAAACAACGACTGCAGAATTTTGAGGTGATTTTTGTTGATTACGGTAGTAGAGAGATTTTAGTGAATCAACTTCAGGAATTTTTAAACAGTATACCTTTTGTGACATTTCATCCTTTACCTGTACAACAACTGCTATGGAATAAAAGCAAAGCACTGAATTACGGAATTAAAGAAGCAAATGGAGAATATATATTTATTGCAGATGTAGATCTTATTTTTCATCCTGAAACCACTAAGATGTGGGTGGGCCTTGTGAATCCCTACAAATTCTATTTATTTACGTTAGGTTATCTGAACCAAAGAGTGACGGATAATCTTTCCGGAATTAATTCCTTTGAAAGTTTAAATGCTGAACGTTTCGGTGGTGTAAACGGGATGATACTTACTTCGAAAGATAATTTATTGAAAGTCAATGGTCTGGATGAGTTTTTCCATTTTTATGGAGCTGAAGATGAAGACCTTTTTGCTCGACTGGAGAACGCAGGATTCAATAGAGAACTAAATGAAGTAAAATTTTATTATCATCAATGGCATCGGAGCTTCTCTAATTCTGAGGATAGACTATTAAGTCTTAACCCTCGGCTCAAGAATATTATGCGGATTAACCAGCAACATTTTCAGAGAAATCGGGATTTAAAAGTGACCCGACCAATTAGACAGGGAGAGATGGGAAGTTTTGTAAGTGAAGAAAGAGCGGTACGTTTGGAATCCCCCACCTTAAGATACAGAATCCCTAATATTTACTCTCAGGTTGAACATTTCCTGAGGGAAGAAATTTCTGGTTTAAAGGACGAGGTGATTCAAGTTACTTTTTATGAGGATTCGTATTATAATTCTTTTAAACACCGTGCAAAAAAAACGTTGGGTATTCAAACTCAACCCTACATCTCTTTGAAAAAAATTAATGATTTAGTTTTGAAGGAGATCCTGTATAATTTTAGAGATTGCAATTATTCTTATTATATCTGTAGGGAATCCAATACGATAGAATTTATTCTTGAAATATGATGGCCCCGTCTGTTCTAAAAATAATAAAGAAGAATTTATCCGAAACACTATTAGTAGAGCCCTCTGATGTCCCTTAAACTTTATTTTAAAGAAAAACTATTTAGGATTTTAAATCATCTTCCGGAAAGACAGGGGTTTTACTTCTACCATAAAATACAGGAGGCCCTCACCGGTGAAAATATGTTGTTACGTGTAAGGAGCAATCACGCCAGTTATGAAACCCTGGAGGGAACACTACAGGAATGTGAATTTTCTTTACAAGGTAAAAAAATTATGGAGATTGGTTCAGGTTGGGCGCCCGTGATGCCATACTTGATGATTTATTTCGGAAAGGCAAAATCTGTTACCACTTTCGATATTAACCAACATTTCAGCAAGAAAAACATAAATCGCCTGAACCAAATATTTGAATCATATTTTGAAATCCAACCTAATTCCGAAAAAAATAAGCCCTACGCCATACCCAAAACGGTCGAATACTTTCCAAAAACCAACATAATTAATGCTGAACTACCGGAAGTGGATTTAGTATTTTCTCGTTTTGTATTAGAACATGTAACTCCTAAGGACATCAAAGCAATGCACCAGAAGTTTAAGAAGGATTTAAAACCTGGAACTAAAATAGTTCATTTTATTTCGCCAGGTGACCATAGAGCGTATTTAGATAATAATCTAAGTCTGCAGGAATTTCTTAAATACAGTGATAATGAATGGCAAAAGAAGCAAACGAAGTTTGACTATCATAATCGTCTGCGGCTTCCCGAATATTTGAGTATTTTTAGGGAATCCCAATTGGAAGTGATGGACCTGAAATTTGACTGTCCTAAGCCAGATTCGGAGACATTTCAGAAGTTCAAGGCGGTGCCCCTGCACAATGATTTTATTAACTTCACTGATGAAGAATTAACGGCAGGATCTATCAATGTAGTACTCCAAACTTGAATAGAGATGAATCCACAATAGGAAAATCCGCAGTTCAATAAAAGTTGATTCAAAGCGTAATGATTGGTGGAAAAACGAAAATATGTTTTTGATTGCAGAGATCGGTCAGGCTCATGAAGGTAGTTTAGGATTGGCTTTATCTTACATTAAGGCCATTGCTGAAACGGGGGTGGATGCCGTAAAGTTCCAAGTGCACATTGCTGAAGCCGAGAGCAGTGTTTTTGAACCGTTTCGGATCAAGTTTAGCCAGCAAGACAGCACTAGATTTGACTATTGGAGGCGTATGGAATTTTCTTTAGACCAATGGAGAATTCTAAAAAGTCATTGTGATGAAAATGGGGTTGAATTTTTGGCCTCTCCTTTCAGCAATGCCGCGGTCGACCTATTGGAAGAGGTGGGAGTCAAAAGGTATAAGGTTGGTTCGGGAGAGGTTAGTAATTTTCTTCTTCTGGAAAAGATTGCTCAAACTGGGAAACCTGTGATTCTTTCTTCAGGTTTGAGTTCCTACAAAGATCTTGACCGTGTGGTTGAATTCCTGAGAAGGAGAAACGTGGACTTTTCGATTTTGCAGTGTACCTCAGCATACCCGACTACGCCCTCGAATTATGGGCTCAACGTCATGAAAGAACTGAAGGAGCGGTATTGCATTAAGGTTGGATATTCGGACCATTCAGCAAGAACCGAAGTTTGTGTTGCCGCCACAGCGTTGGGAGCAGAAATACTTGAATTTCACACGATCTTCGACAGAAGGAGTTTTGGTCCTGATGCTTCCTCTTCCTTGGAGATTGACGAGATTAAACAAATGGTTCAGGCAGTGAAGAATATTAAAGAAGCCTTGAATCATCCAGTAAACAAAAAAGACAACTCATCCGTTCATAATTTGAAGGAAATATTTGAGAAATCTTTGGGAGTGAACAAGAATCTTCCTGCCGGGCATGTACTGACTTTCGATGATCTAGAAGCCAAGAAACCAAAGAACCGTGGAATTGATGCCGGTTCTTTTGAAAATATTCTTGGGAGGAAATTAAATACAAACCTACAGAAGTGGGACTTCCTGAAAGAGGAGCATTTAGAATGAGTAAATTTGTTCTCCAGGATTCCATTAGAAAAAGGTACTCCATCCTAAGGAGACATTTCAATGACCATTCTCTCATATTTCTAATGAGATTTTTAAGAAATGCAGGAATATTAGATTTATGATCTTTCTGGTTCACGAAAAAGCGCATAAGGTGGTTAATGTCTGGAGAGATGCTGATAAATTATTTTTATCCGGTGACCTTTGTAGTATCTTTTGGAAACTAGCTGTTGATTATCCTGAAGATTTGCTTATTTGGGTAGAAAAAGATTTTCTCCCTTTCTTGCGAAAAGATAGATTAGAGGAGATTTTTGATCATGAATTAAAAATGTCGTCATATGCGATAAGATCAAAATTTTTGTCTGGAAAAATTGGATATGTAGATCAATTACCATTTATAAATATAAAAGCCAATGTAAAATTTCCTACCTGGAGAATGAGTAGTGACGTAGGAGGTATCCACTGCAAGAATCTCTTAAACTTCCGAGGCCAGTTCAGAAATATTGCAAATTTTGATTATCTTCTTAACTCCATTGCAAAAGTAGGTCAATCCAGTGGTCTGTTTTGCTACTCTGAACCACAGCTCGTTAGTGCTGTGAGAGAAAAGCCACTTCGTACAACAGCAGGTAATAAACAACTTTTTTCTTTTGTATATCAAAACTATCGTAGTGTTTGGATTTTTGTTCTTTTTTATTGCTGTGTAAAATATGAAAGAAGCTTTCCTTTAGTGGCACTTCTACAGCTCCTTAAAAAGCGAAAGTTTGATAGTGTAAAAATTCCCGAACCAGAAACATCTTCAACCAGAGATTTTCAGGCTGATCAGATTGAACCTTCTGTTGATGTCATTATACCGACGTTGGGACGTGCGGAATATGTAAGACAGGTGGTGGAAGATTTCCGGAACCAATCTCTTCTTCCTAAAACAATTATTCTGGTGGAACAACAGCCTATAGAAGGATCAATGTCAGAGTTACAGGACCTATTGAACAAAAAATGGCCCTTTCAAATTTTACACATCTTAACTCGGAAAACTGGTGCATGCAGGGCGAGAAATTTAGCATTGGAAAAAGTCAAATCGCAATGGGTTTTCTTTGCGGATGATGATATTCGTCTCAAAGAGGACGTTCTTTCTGAAGCTTTGAGGCAGGCGAAGGGACTTAAAGCGAGCTGCATAAATTTAAACTGCAAACAACCTGGTGAAGTCACGGTCTTTCCTAAGATTAAACAGTGGGGCAGTTTTGGATCGGGAACTAGTATCGTTGAAAGTATTTTTATTAGAAATCTCCGTTTTTCAGAAGTTTTTGAACATGGGTATGGAGAGGATTTGGACTTCGGTATGAAACTGCGTGAAATGGGTTGTGACATTATTTACCACCCCAAATTGGAAATCGAACATTTGAAAGCTCCTACTGGAGGATTTAGAAAAAATAAAGTTCTACCATGGGAAAAGGGTGAAACAATACCCAAGCCTTCACCAACTGTTATGATCCTGGCAAAAAAATATTTCACTGATAGGCAGATCAAGGGTTTTAAAATTTCCCTTTTTTTAAAGTTCTTTAGAAATCAAAGAATCAGGAATCCATTTGTATATTTTAGAATGATGCAAAAGAATTGGAAATGCAGTGAAGAATGGGCGGAAAGACTGGAAAAGAAAATGGTGGTCGACGAAATAGATGCGGAAGGAGGTATGGAGCATTTATGAACTATTTAATTTCGAATAATATCTTCCGGCAGAAAGACATTAAAAATATTGCAAATGAATATGACGTTGAGTCTATTAACGTCAGCTCCTTTTCCGTTTTAAGACAAAAAGGGAATCGGATTTATTCAACAAGTTGTTTTTCAGCATTTGTAGACGGATATTTGAGAGACTTAAATTTACCACCCGAAGATGTTGAAAAACAAACTGAAAAGGCACTAAATTCTGTTATCGGTCAATGGCCCCTTAACGACGAAACTACAGGATCTTTCTCTTCCACTATTATTGATCAGAAACAGGATGAGATAGTTGTGAGTAATGACCCCATCGGTGTTTACCCATTATATTACTTAATTGACGGAGGAAAATTTTATATTTCAAATAGCATCATCTGGTTGGGAATAATTTCAAAGACGGGAATTGATGAAGTAGGTCTGTTTCAGCGTACGTACTGCCCAGAATTCGCAAATATTGGTTCAAGAACAATTCTTGAGAATTGTAAACGCCTTTTGCCAGGCGAGTGGATCAAATTCGATAGAAGGGGAAAAAGGTTAGAGGTAAAATATGATAATACCCTATACAAGAAAGTGTCTTTCAATGAAGAGGACTCTATATCCCCTAAAGAATATTGGCGATTGTTTAAGAAGGAGATAAAGTATTGTACAGGTAAAAATAATAACGTTCACATTGCCTTAAGTGGAGGAATGGACAGCCGGATCCTAATGGGTGCGGTCCCTTCCAATAAGACAATTACTTGTCATACTTATGGAAGAGAAATTTATTACGAAACTAAGATTGCTAAAAGAATAGCTGAAATAAGGCATGCCCAATTCCGGCACTATTCGCGACCAGAACTTAATTTTCCGTCCGAAAGAATCCTGAAGAAGCACACATTAAATACAGAAGCGGTTTTTTTGTGTAGTTGGTTAGAAATTCTGGAAGCACAAAAATCGCGAAATCGAAATCTTCTCTTGTTAGGCGACATGACCGAATCCCTCCAGGGAAGAAATTTGAACGTTGGAAAAACTTTCAGGACATTCTGGAATTATCATATCAGGCAGAATAAATTTAATTTTGTGAAAAATAATGCTCATGATCTTAACGAGTGGAAGAACAAACTTAGAGGTGCCTATATTAGACTAGTATCAGAAGTACATGTTCATAGGATAAACGCAAATCTTTCAGAAGAGACCTTGCGAAAAGAAATCATAAAAGATTTAGAGGATATATTTCAGAGGATAGATTCACATCACCTGCCTATTCTGGAGCTTAATCAGGAGCTTTTTTCCTGGTTCACACACGCCAGGAATCCGATGGGAAAACAAATCCTTCAAATGAATTCCGTGTTTGAATGTTTTTGTCCTTCCATGTCCATTCAAATTTTGCGCCTCACCAGTAATATTCATCCGATTCGCAGGATGAACGGAAAATTTATGAAATCACTTTTTTCATCCATAGAAGAGTTAAAACCTTTTGGTAAAATACCTACCAGTCAAATTCCGTTCATTCCTTATAATTATCCCGATGCATTTAGGGTGCCGATATGGTTTTTTAGGTCTAGAATCGATCGTTACTTAATAAGGAGCATTATGAAGTCTAAGAAATCTGATAGGAGGTACAGACTGTTACCATCCTATAATTGGGTTGAGGTATACCAAAATCCCAGTTTGGAAAAAAACTTGAGATCCTATTTTGAAAGAAATCAGTTGGGTGAAAAGTATACTCAAAGTATAATACAAGGTGCTTTGTCTCGAAGAAATTTAGATGTTTGGCCGCTTACCAACGTGAATATTATTAATGCAGCAGCATTAAATACCGAATTAAATATGATTTGTACTTTAAGAAATATAGGTGCAGTTTAGTCTAATCATTTGTACACGTGACAGAAGTGAAGCCCTTGCTCGCCTATTGAATTCGGTGAATAAGCAAACATTATATCCCAATGAGATTCTGGTTATTGATTCATCTTCAAATGAGGATACCGAACAATTGGATTTACCCAAGAAGTATTTCAATTTAAAATACTTCAGAGTAGGGAGGGATAATAGTGGACTAACGCGGCAAAGAAACTACGGAATTGAGAAGAGCTGCAAAAACTCTGAACTGATTTGTTTTTTAGATGATGATATAGTCCTGGAACCCAATTACTTCAAGGAATTAATTACAACCTATTTAGATTTACCTGATGCCATAGCGGTAGGTGGTTGGATTAAGGATGAAACTAAATGGAAGGCAGTTACAAGTGATTATAAACCCTCCTTCGATGAATTTTTGATCGACGGATATGTTCGAACATTGGGTCGGCGGAACGTCATAAGAAAGAGTCTGAGGCTTTTATCTACTAAGCCGCCTGGTTTTATGCCAGAATTTTCTCATGGTTTTTCCACTGGATATTTGCCGCCCTCAGGAAATATTTACAGAGTTGAATATTTTATGGGAGGTGTTTCATCCTACCGTCGTAAGCTTTTTGACCATATAGAATTTTCCCCCTATTTTGAAGGCTATGGATTATATGAAGATATGGACTTCTGTCTGCGAGCTTCTAAAATCGGAAAATTGTATGTTAACACAGCGGCCCAGGTATGGCACTTGCATGAACAAAGGGGAAGACCCAATGACTTTAACTATGGCAGGATGGTAATAGAAAATGGATATTATGTTTGGAAGATAAAATATCCCAAATCTGGTTTCTCTTCTAAATTTAAGTACTTTTCCATAAATATTCTTCTAATGGTTCTGAGATTTATAAACGGTATTGGCGGGAATAAGGGGGGATTTCGGGATGCCATAGGTAGGTGTCTGGGATTATTCAAAGTCCTTATTCTGAAGAGTTAGGATGATGAAGAATATATGAATTTGGTTTGGAATACAAGATATAATGGTATGAATAATGGGGAGAGCACGACCATTTTACTGATGACGGCTACAGTTAATCCCAACAGCTCTGATATTCTTGCCGTTAAAGATCCAGAGGTAAGAAAAGGACATTATCTAGACGCCATTTCTTATTATCTTGAAAAAACAAATTATAAAATAGTTTTCACTGAGAATTCCGGAACCTCTTTAAAGCCACATTTTGTCAACCAAAACCGAATAGAATTTCTCACTTATGTTTCACCCTTCACCGTGCCTGAAAGAAGTAAGGGGTGGAAGGAATTAGAGATTATTGACTACAGTATTAAAAATTCATTTTTTATCCAATCTGCGTCTGCTGTCTTGAAAGTTACAGGAAGGTTAAAGTTGTTGAACATTAGTGAAATTGAAAAACAAGAAAAATACCTTCGGCCATTTAAAACGAGTTACGTTTTATGTAACATATTCAAGGCATACAAAATGGATTCGAGGTGTTTCCTATTTACCTTAGATTTTTGGCCCATATTGCATAAAAATGGCCAAGAGATCGATGTAAATTATTCTTTTGAACGAGCACTTTGGAAAGCAATCTGTGAATATGATATTTTCCTTAATGGCCATTATAAACAGTTCAACCGCCCTTCTAGAATAGAAGGTATCAGTGGTGGATTGGGCATTTCTTATCAACAGGGAATTCTTTTGACCGTAATTAAAATTGTCAGACATGTATTCATGGTTCCTCTTATTTACAACAGGTTGCGGAACCAGAATTCACAATAAGAATCAGTAAAATTATATCTTAAATTTATAAAGCTATGTCTGATGAGAGAAAGCTCATTAAAACAATATTTATTGCTTTTACTCTTAAAGAGTCCTCAGTGGCAGATTTTTGTATAGCAGTGGCAAACTATCTTTCCCGAAATTGTAAGGTCGTAATTTTCAGTCATGCGAATGAGAATCATGGATTTCTTATATCTGAATCAGTGACAGTCCTGAGATGGCCATCGAAGAGGCCAACCCGCCTAAAGGATTTGCTTTTTTTGATGAAACAGATCAGAATTTTTAAGCCACAGATTCTGATCGCAAATTTTGCAGCGGTGAATATCTTCCTACTCGGAGGTTTTTTGAGCGGAATCAAACACCGAATTGCCTGGTATCATACATTGACCACTCAATTGGAATATAGTAACCTGCGGAGAGTTCGGAAGGCACTTTTATACCGAATGGCGACTAAGCTTGTCGCAAATTCACAGGCAGGGAAAGTGGATTTAATGAAATCCTTCTATGTTTCTGATAACAAAATTGAGGTATTGAATAATGCTGTTAGGTACCCTTTGTACCAAAGTCGGGTAGATCAAAACAAAATAGTTTTTGCAGGAAGACTTCATCAAGTGAAAGGAATCGAAGTCCTCATAAGAGCCTTATCCACGGTTAGAAAAGAATTTGGAAAGGTGAAGCTAATAATCATTGGCGAAGATGAAGGTTCAGGAGAATATAAGAAACTTAAAATCTTGGAAAGGGAACTAAGTTTGGAAGGAAACATAAACTTTACTGGAAATCGGTCGAGAAATTTTGTTCTCGAGGAGTTTTCTTCCGCTTACTGTACTGTTGTACCATCCTTTTTTGAGGCCTTTGGCTATGTGGTGATAGAAAGTTTTTCAGTACGCACTCCGGTTATTGGGTCAAATACTACAGGAATTTCGGAAATTATAAGGGATAATGTTGATGGGTTTCTTTTCAGACCCGGAGATCATGACCACTTAGCAGAGAAAATAATCTGCTTGTTAAAAGATAGAAGTCTAAGAAACAGAATGGCGGAAAATTGTCACAGGCGATTCATACAGAATTATGAACTAAATAAAATAGCAAAACAATTTGCCACTAGTCTTCAAAATTATTAGACAAGCTTGTACATTAGGTGAAATGGATTACGAACAAAAAAGAATTAATGAGCGTCAAAAGGAATTTTACCATTCTTTCAAAAAGAACAAACCGACTCGGCTTTGGTATTGGGTAAGAAACGGAATTCTTACTGATTTTCGAAAATCTGTGGGGATTGAGAAATTCGTCGTAGAACAGCACTATGACTGGATTGGAAATGTCAGGGGGAAGAAAGTTCTGGATTTGGGATGTTATGAAGGGAATTCCTTGAGTATGTTTTTGGCAGAAAATGCTTCTGAGTATGTGGCCATTGATCTAAGTGAGCAAGCAATAGAACATTTTCAAAAAAGATTGAAAAAAATATCTACGGCAAACGCAATTGCAGTAGATTTTCTTTCCGATGATTTTAGAGAAAAGGATTTTGACCTTATTTATGCCTATGGAGTACTTCACCATTTTAGAAGTACAAGGATATTGATCTCAAAATTGAACGAGAAACTTTCTCCCAGAGGGAGGATAATCAGTTATGATCCCACTTCTACAAGCATTACGATCTGGTTTTTAAGAGCTCTATATAGGCCATTCCAAACTGACAGAGATTGGGAATGGCCCTTTACGAGATCAACTATTAAGGATTTCGAAGAAGCATTTACAATTATAGATAAGAGAGGCGCTTTGGGAAAATCGAAATGGTTTTTTCTTCTAAATTTTCTGCCGTATTCTCAGAAAAAGAAAAAAGAGGTGTGGAAAAAATGGCACGAGGAGGACTGGGAAAAATCAAGAACTTCAAGAGGAAGATTTCTGCGTTGTATGCAGGTAAGTTTGCTAATGGAGAAAAAGGAATAAATGAGATTTGCTATTTTCACTCATGTAGAACATTTCCAGAAGGACGGAAGATTTTTTTCTTATTCTCCATATGTGAGAGAAATGAATCTGTGGCTAAAAAACGTAAGTGAAGTACATATTGTTGCTCCTTTGTCATCGGAAGAAGACTCGCGTCAATCTTCTTATAGTCGTAAGGACATTGTGATTCATAATGTACCTTCATTCCATTTCCTAAACTTTGGAGAATCTTTACGATCCTTTTTTCTCATTCCAGGTATTATTTATGCCATTTTAAAGACTATGAAGCAAGCAGATTATCTGCATCTACGGTGTCCTGGAAACATAGGTCTTTTAGCTTGTTTTGCTCAAATTTTTTTTCCCAAGAAACCAAAATCTGCCAAGTATGCTGGTAATTGGGATCCTCAGGCAAAACAACCTTGGACATACAGACTTCAAAAATGGATATTGTGCAATACATTCTTAACGCGCAATATGCGGGTCCTTGTTTACGGTAAATGGCCAGGGCAACCGAAACACGTAAAAACCTGTTTTACGGCAAGTTTTTCAGAAAGGGAGATAAACCGGGTTAAAGCTAAAAAATTCCAGAATCCCTTTATTTTTTTATTCGTTGGAAATCTTTTGAAGGGAAAAAGACCACTGAAGGCTATTCAAATCATTGAAGGTCTAGGTTTGGGAACGAACGTTCAGCTTCGTATATATGGAGAAGGGCCAGAAAGGAAAAGGCTAGAAAATTATATTATCAATAAAAATCTAGGGGATTACATAGAGTTAAAAGGTAGTTGCACTCTGGAAAATTTGAAGAAAGTGTATCAAGAGGCTCACTTTGTTATTTTACCTTCGATGTCAGAAGGATGGCCCAAAGCCATAGCCGAAGGGATGTTTTGGGGTTGTATTCCAATTGCTTCCCCAGTAAGTTGTTTGCCTTGGATTCTCGGTTACGGCAGTCGAGGAATTTTATTAGAGAACCCAACCGCTGACCAAAGGACGAGTAAACTTGGATCCCAAGATGGGGATATTAAAGTACCACGTCCATCAACCTCGGAAACACTAAGAAGTGTTATAAATGAGCCCGAAAGAATGCAAAGCATGTCTATTGAAGCAAAGAAATGGAGTCAGCAGTTCACATTGGAAAGGTTCGACATTGCCATCCAAAGAATGTTGAATGAACAAGGGAAAGCTATACATTATTCATCAAGAAGGGTAGAAGGTAATAAATGAAGACACTTCAGCTAATTGATTCCCTAAGAATTGGAGGTGCGGAAAAAATGGCTCTTAGCTATGCGAACGCCCTGTCCAAACGTATAGATGCTTCTTATCTCTGCTGCACCAGAAAAGAAGGTTTACTGAAAAAGCAGCTTTTATCCGAAGTCCATTTTCTATTTTTAGAGAAAAGAATGATACTAGATTTGAGGGCATTTTTGATGTTACGTAAATTTGTCAAAGAGAACCACATATCTATTGTTCAAGCTCATAGTAGTTCCTGGTTTTTGGCTGTGCTTCTAAAGGTAAGTTTACCACAAATTCATGTTGTATGGCATGATCACTATGGTAAAAGATTGGAAAAAAGAAAAATAGGTCTTTTAAATTTAGGCTCATTTTTTTTTGATGGTATAATTTCTGTTAATCAAGATCTCTATTACTGGGCGTATTCCAGACTCAGGTGTAAAAAAATAAGATTGGTACCAAATTTTTTACAGGATAAGGAAATGACCTGTGAAATGGAAAAAGGATTTTTGTCAGACTTTTCTGAGGAAAGATTCAACATAATTTGTACAGCAAATTTGAGGCCTCAAAAAGACCATCTGAATCTAATAAAAGCGTTTATTATTTTTTCTAGAAATAAGAAGGGAGTTCGTCTTCACTTGGCAGGTAAGGATTGGAACGATGAATACTCGAGGGAAATACAAGATTTTATAAAGTGTCATAGTCTGGAAGAAAAGGTGATATTACTTGGAGAAGTACAGGGAATTTGTTCTTACCTTTCTTATTTTGACATAGGAGTTCTCTCTTCGGTGTCGGAAGGATTACCAGTTTCCGTACTTGAGTATGGTAGAGCTGGTTTACCTGTGATCTGCACAGAGGTGGGTGAATGTAAGGAAGTGATTGGAGAAGACGGAATATTGGTGCCTCCAAGAAACCCGGAAAAGTTTGCTGAAGCGATGGAACTTTATTTTGAAAACCAACCATTAAGGAAAGACTGCGCCACGAGGCTCCAGAAGAAAATAATGGACAGATATTCAGAAGAAGCCATAGTTCCAGCTGTCATTTCTTTTTTTAAGGAATTGGTCACCAGTAGGTAACTATATACCCTTTAGAGCCTAATGAAATTGAAGCTTTCCATAAAATCTATACATCATTCTCAAGCGGTTGAGAAATCTGTAAATCACGAATATATAAAGCTCCTGATTCTTCACGTTGCAATCGCTTACGGAATTTATTTACATGAGGGTCTAGCGGATATTTACTTTTTTACTGTTGTTGGGTATTTTCTCTTTATCACTTTTCAAAATCAAAATAGAAATAATGAGGCATTATGGGGAGCGGCCTATATCTCAGGGGCAGAGGTTTTTTGGAGGATGACTGACGCGCTTATCTTCTATGAAACGGGAAAATATGGTGTTATTGTTTTTCTAACCATAGGTCTTATTTTTAAGGGTGCCTCTGTTAAAACTGCCTCTTATTGGGTATATCTGCTTATCCTTTTTCCAGGTATTGTAATCGCTTCCATGGCTCTAGATTATGATATAGAATTTAGAAAAGCAATTGCTTTTAATCTCAGTGGTCCAGTCTGTCTTGGGGTTTCTGCTGTTTACTGTTATTATAAAAAAATCACTCGCCTGCAAATAGAAAAGGTAGTCGTCATGTTGTTACTCCCTTTACTCGCGACAATGTTTTACCTTTACTTTTACACACCTACCTTACAGGAATCTTTAGTCACCTTGAGTGGAAATTATATAGCTACTGCTGGTTATGGTCCTAATCAAATTTCTACGATTTTCGGACTAGGATTTTTCCTGTTAATTACAAGACTATTCGTTATAAGGAGTAAGATGATAAACATTATAGATTTCATCTTACTCGGGATGATGGCCTATAGGGCTATCGTGACATTCTCAAGAGGAGGAGTATTGGGAGGTCTTGTTTGTACTGCTGCCTTTATTATAATTCTCTTTTACTTACAAGGTGATAAAGGAAGGCTGAGGATGCGGATCAAAATGATGATAATTTCTGCAATTGTATTTCTCAGCTGGCTATATTCAACAATTCGGACAGGTGGGCTTATAATTTACCGTTACACAAACCGAAATGCTTCAGGTGATGTAAAAGAGGATTTTACTACAGGAAGAATAGGACTAATTGAAACTTCTTTGGAGGGTTTTTATCATAATCCAGTACTAGGACTCGGGGTGGGGAAAGGATACGACTTTCGACAAGAGCAATTAGGTATCAATATCGCTTCCCACAATGAATTTAGTAGACTTTTATCTGAGCATGGTCTCCTTGGGGTAATAGCCATTCTAATTCTTATATTTGTGCCGGTATTGTTCTGGATTAAGTTCAAAAATAACTACTATTTTCTTGGTTTTATGGCTTTCTGGTTTCTTACGGTTAGTCATTCTGCCATGAGAATTGCATTGCCTGCCTTTATTTATGGACTTGCCCTATTGTACATAGTTGATGAAAAAAAGAATATTATACATAGGTAATAATTTATCCAACCCCACATTTACTGCTACCTATATTTCTTTTTTTAGCAAGATGCTCCAGCAGGAAGGGTATTCAGTAAAGACCGCATCAACGAAGGATAACAAAGCATTTCGGTTAATTGACATGCTTTCTCTCATTTGGAATCATAGAAAGGAAACCGATCTGGTACTTATCGATACCTATGGAGCCCAGAATTTTTATTATGCCTATAGTGTGGGGAAACTATGTCAGCAGTTGGATCTTCCTTATATCCCAATATTACACGGGGGAAATTTGCGAGAACGCCTTGAAAAATCTCCTGGTCAATCCAAATCCCTTTTCGGAAATGCTAAGCTCAATGTAGCACCGTCCCACTTCCTGTTCGACATCTTCGAATCAGCTGGTTTCAAGAACCTCAGGATCATTCCAAACTCGATTACCCTCGGAAGTTTCCCATTCAAGGAAAGAGAGGAATTCCATCCCAGCTATCTCTGGGTTCGCCGTTTTCAGGAGCGGTACAATCCGATGATGTGTGTGCGGGTTTTCGAGGAATTAAAGAAAAAGTTTCCATCTGCCAAACTTTGTATGATCGGTCCGGAAAAGGACGGTTCCCTGGAGAAATGCAACTCCTATTCGAAAGAAAAGAATCTTGGAATCGAATTCCCAGGAAAACTAAAAAAATCGGAATGGGCAGAACTTTCGAAGCAGTATGATTTCTTCTTAAATACCACACACGTCGACAATACCCCGATCAGTGTCATCGAGGCAATGGCGCTGGGTCTACCGGTTATTTCTACCAACGTCGGAGGAATGCGCTACCTCATACAAAATGGAAAAGAAGGAATTCTTGTTCAGGAAAACGATGTCTCGGGAATGGTCAGGGCAGCAGTCAACCTTTTAGAAGACGAGCAGAAGGCAAAACAAATCGCTGTGGCTGCCAGGAAAAAAGTTGAGGGTTTCGACTGGGAAGTGGTAAAACCACAGTGGGTGGAGGTTCTGAACTCATGAAAAAGCCTAACGATACCTAAGACTTTACCACGTTAAGCAGTTTTTCCAGGTAGGCAACTTTGTCCTTTTCTGCCTGTACCAGTCTTTCGTATAATTTCTTGTTTTCCTCATAGGATTCTATGAGTTTTTCCAGAGGATTGATATTGCAGTTATTGTTATTGACCTGACCCGTACTGTTGTCATAGAAATTACTAAAATAATTGAATACAGCTTCCTCTGAAAAATTTTCGATGGCTTCTTTTGTAACTCCCAAGACTGCGGCTATCTGCCGCAACTTGTCTTCCTCCAGGGTCTCACTTTGTTCCAGATTGGAAACACTCTGTTGGCTGATCCCCAGTTCCTCAGCAAGAGTTTCCTGCTTCATTCCACGAAGCTCCCTTATCCGAGCTATTTTGTGGCCGATGTGATTTGATTTTGTGGCTGTCGTCATAATATCAAAGATACAAATTCTCCATCTTCTTAATGAGCAGGTTTCACCGCTTTTATCAAATATTCATCAACAAAAATTCTTTCTTAACAGGAGTTGGATACACTGGACTAAGCTGACCCCCCTACAGACCTAAAATTAGTTACTGCCGT